>NZ_JACOOB010000026.1:0-44958 GCF_014287315.1 Bacteroides sp. NSJ-39
AACTAAAGGTTCAAGCAGGGGAAACTAAAGTTTCAGGCAGAGGAAACTGGAGTTTCAAGAGGGGGAAACTAAAGTTTCATACGCAGGAAACACTTGGTGAAAAGCAGGATGGCAAAGACAGTGCGTAAGGATAAGTAAGGGGAAGTGTAAGGATGAGCGAGGGAAAGGTGTAAGATACAACGCATCTGCAACCATCCCACACCACTATCCTACACCCTATTAATATACTAATATTCAACAACATAAAGTGAGAATGGTGTAGGATGGCAGATGATTTGTCTATTCAAACTCATAGAGAGGAGAATACAATGTATTATTTATCGAGGAATACTCCCCAAAATAGCTGGCGAAAACTGGGTACCGGTTATTAATGCAATATACCATCAAAAGAGCAGGCACACTCAAGCTTCCACAATCCACTTTTCAATATTGCGGGTTTCCGCACTGAAGTTTACCCCGATTTGAAAGAGCTTCCGTCCATCCGTCGCGAAAGGAAGGGCGTAATGCTTATCCTTTATCTGTCGCAAAGCCTCTTCAGCACTCCCATTCAATTTAAATTCCATGATATAAATGAATTTATCCGTCTGCAAGACAAGGTCTATGCGACCTTCGCTCGTATGATATTCCACTTTGGTATAGAAGCCGACCAGCTTAAATACAATGAAAAGGACATTCTCATAATGTAATTCCTGGTCGCGAATCACCTCGTAGGTGGTATCGGCAAAGAAACTCTGCAGGCGGCGAAAGAAAGAATCATAATCACCGGAACGTACTTCACGGACAAACTTCTGAATTTCAAAAGGGGACTCCACCTTATTGACATTCGCATAATAAGGAAGCATAAAAACGGACAAAGCCCTCTTCCACTTCGCGGTTCGGGAAACCCAAACGGTAGATTCCAAATTCTTCATCATATCCCTTAATGGTAAGATATCCGCTTTGATAAATCACAGGAATGGGATTGGTGGATTCCGAATCTATGCTGTTCAGCACTTGGGCATCTGTCTCCTCGTGTGCCATACGTTCCAGGTCATAATGATGCTTTTTCAGCAGACTCACCAGATAAGTAGGCGTACCCGTCTCAAACCAATAACTACCGAACTCCTTGTACTTGAAAGCATTGAGAAGGCTGAAAGGATTGTACATACCAATTGAGTTGTGTGTAAAATGATAGCCATCATAACATTCTTTCAATTCCGCACAGAGTTTATCATACGTCACGCCACGTACATCAGCAAATTCATGAAGCTCAGCATCTAAAGTATCATGAAGTTCACGGTCACTTACACCGCAAAGCTCAACATAATCCTTTCGCATCGATATATCATCCAGATTATTCAAGTCACTGAAAACGCTGACCTTACCAAATTTCGTCACACCGGTAAGAAATGCGAACTTAATACAACCGTCCATTGTTTTGAGTGCCCCATAGAATGGTTTCAAAGCATTCCGAAATTGTCTCTGTAATTCTTCATTGCCGATAGCCTGCAACATAGGCTTATCATATTCATCTACAAGAATAACCACACGCTGCCCCGCCTGTTTACAAGCGCGTTCTATGATACCGGCAAAACGTAAGGAAAAAGAACGTTCCGACGGTTCAGCACCGTAAAGTTTTTCCCACGCAGTCAGAGACTTATCAAGTATATTATCCAGACTATCCGGAGTGTCATATTTCTCTATATTGAGATCCAGATGCAAGATGGGGTATTTCACCCAATCTTTTTCGAGTTTTTCTACCGCCAATCCTGTAAAGAGCTCCTTCTTACCTTGAAAGTACGCCTCTAAGGTGGAGATAAGCAGACTTTTTCCAAAACGGCGCGGACGGCTCAGATACCTTTCTTACAAAGATAGGAATTTTTTATAATATTCTTTCAATCTCTTGCAGTTCTTCTTCTGCAAACTCCAAATGCTCCAATGTTTTCAGATTGTCCGCCAACTGCTTTATGGAACTTGCTCCTACAATCACCGATGTCATTCGTTCATCTTTCAGTGCCCATGCCAAAGCCATTTCCGCCAAAGTCTGTCCACGACGACGGGCAATCTCATTCAATTGCCGGGCGGCTTCTACTTTTTCGGGAGTTACTTGCGAACGCTGGAGAAAACCGGAAGAACGTGCAGCACGGGAACCTTCCGGAATGCCGTTTAGGTATTTATCTGTCAACAGTCCTTGCGCCAAAGGAGAAAAAGCGATGAAACCGGAACCATATTCCGCCGCCAAAGGAAGTGATTCAGCCTCCACCGCACGGTCGAACATACTATACCGGTATTGGCTGATAAGACAGGGGGCACCGGCTTTTGCCATCATCTCATAGGCGATACGGGCTTGTTCGGGGGGATATTTAGAGATTCCTATATACAGCGCTTTCCCTTGCTTCACAATATCAATCAATGTCCGGACGGTTTCCTCTACCGGAGTCACTCCGTCATAACGGTGACTATAAAAGATGTCAAAATACTCCAAACCTGTCCGACGGAGACTTTGGTCAATGCTCGCCATCAGATTTTTACGGGAACTATTTCCGCCATAAGGACCAGCCCACATTTCATGACCGGCCTTGGAAGAAATAATCATTTCATCCCGGTAGCCTTGAAAGTTCTCTCGCAAGATTCGTCCGAAATTAATTTCGGCACTTCCGGGAACAGGACCGTAATTGTTTGCCAAATCAAAATGAGTGATTCCATGATCAAAAGCAAACTTAATCATGTCGGTCGCTACCTCGAAATTGTCCACACTGCCGAAATTATGCCACAATCCCAAAGAGATAAGAGGAAGTTGCAGACCACTTTTGCCGCAATATTTATAAGGCATCCGTTCGTAACGGTCGGCAACAGGCTGATAATTGAGAAAATTTTCCATAAGGCGATATTTTTATAGGTTTCAATTAGAACTATAACTGGAATTAGAACTGAAAATAAATGAACGGTTGTATTTCCGAACTCTTCATTTGAATAACAAGATAAATCAAAGCCACCATCAACACAGCTTTGCCTACGAACGGCAGGCGAATCACTCCCCGACAAACTGCATTTTCCCAGCTATCGGGAGCAAAATGAAGCAGGAAGCCAAGCAGCATTAGCGCGAATACTTTCCAATAGCCTTCAAGTAACTGAGGGAACAGTTGGGGACGGAAAGTCGTAAATATCTGCCCCAACATATCCATCGAATTCTGAAAATCGGCGTTACGGAAGAATATCCAGCAGAAACAGACAAAGTGGAAGGTAATGATAATGCCGAACACACGTCTCCAACCGTGACTTTGTTCTCCTTTCCTCCGTCCGGTTATCGTCATCCAGATTTTATGCATCGCCAGTGCAACGCCGTGAAATGTGCCCCAAAGAACAAAATTCCAGGAAGCTCCATGCCACAACCCTCCCAAAAACATGGTAATAATAAGGTTCAGATATTGCCGGATCTTCCCTTTCCGGTTTCCACCCAAAGAGATGTATAAGTAATCTTTCAGCCAACTGGACAAAGAGATATGCCAACGACGCCAGAATTCGGTGATGGAGGCCGACTTGTAAGGAGAATTAAAGTTAAGATTGAAGTGGAAGCCCAATAACAGTGCGATACCGATAGCCATATCACTATATCCGGAAAAGTCGCAATAAATCTGCAAGGCATAGCCGTACACTCCCATCAGATTCTCAACACCCGAATAGAGCGTCGGATTATCAAAAATACGCTCTACGAAGTTAATACTGATATAATCGGAAATAATGGCTTTCTTGAACAGGCCGGAAAGAATCAGAAAGATACCCCGTCCGAACATCTCCTGCGAGACAAAAAGAGGTTTCCTGATTTGCGGAATAAAATCACGGGCACGGACAATAGGGCCTGCCACCAACTGCGGGAAGAATGATACGTAAAAGGCATAATCGAACAGACTCGTCAGTGGCTGGATTTCTTTCCGGTAGACGTCGATGGTATAGCTCAGCGACTGGAACGTGAAGAAAGAGATACCGACCGGCAGGAATATATCAAGTGCCGTGAACTCTCCCCCCATCAGGGACGCAATAATACCTCCCAAGAAATTGGTATATTTAAAGTAAGCCAGAAGTCCCAAGTTGACACCCAGACTCAAGGTGACCAACCCTTTGCGTTTCCAATATCCTTCGGTGCGATACATCAGTTGCGCCAACAGAAAGTCGCAAACCGTAACAATGGCAAGCAGGAAAAAGTAAGTACCGCTACTTTTATAGTAGAAATAATAAGAAAAAAGGGTGACAAACAAGATACGGGCGGTATATTTATGTTGCAACAATACGTACACCACCATAAAAGCGGCAAACAGCCAAAGAAAGATACCACTACTGAATATCATCGGTGCCTGTGGATCGTAGACAAGCACCTCTTTTAATCTACTGAAATCTATATCAATGGGAAACATAATCGTTGTATGCTTTGATAAGGGCTTGGTATAATAAATTTCCTTGCAGGATATATCCTTCGGGAAGATAATGCACATGATCGGGACGCATCAGCTTCGCTTCCGTCCAATTCTTACAGGCACGTTTTTTGCCGCCGGCTACATCATACATATCCCACACCAGCAGACGATGGTCCCCGGCATAGCGGCGAATGGTTTCCACCGCAGTCGCCGTGCGGGGATTGACGGCATACGTACGTCTCCGCCTTCTTTGACGGAAACTCTCATACGAACCGGGCGGAGTAGTCAGCAGGATAGGCACATCATGGAGTGCGGCACGCAGGAGTCTGACAAGTTCATCCATCTGGTTGTAATGCACATTACTATTGTAACGCCGGTTATGACTCTCATTGGTTCCGAAAGAGAGAATCAGCAATTCGGGTTTGAGCGCCGCTATCTCAGCGATGCGGTCGGGATGGGTGAAAGTAAGGCAAGTGGCGCCGTTCACTCCTTTATCTATATAGGAAACAGCACCGAAGGTTTCGGCCAGCCGCATACCGGTGGTTTGAGGATAGATATGCCCGCGAATATGGCTGTCGCCAATATGTACGATACGCACCGTATCTTCGGACAGTCCCGCACGTACTTGACGGAGTCGTTCGAGCACAGGTGTCAGCAGGGCAATACTGTCGATAATTTCATTTCGCCCGGTTTCACGGAAAGCGGACGGAAAGGAAGTCTGCACAGGGATGGTATCATTCGCCCAAATCATTTCCCGCAAAGGTTTGACGCCTTTCTGCACCTTGTTCAATGGAGGACAAACGGGGATACGGTCTTGCGCCATCATCCTCGAAAGAGAACAAGGAGCAAACAAAATGCCCGCCAAAACAAGCACAAAGAAGGACAACAGGCTATTCTTTCTCATAAGCACGCCTCCTGTCGTATTGTTCTTTGCCATATATCAATGTCTCATAGAGAAGTCCCGCCAAATGTTTACCGCCACGGAAGTTGATATGTGTATAATCATAGTTTGCCATAGACGGTTTGGCATGGACAAGTTTTGCCATACTCCCTTCTCCTCCCATAGCCTCGAACATATTCCAGAATGCGATACCGCTTTCGGCGGCAATATTCTGCTGATAACGAATCAGGTTCTTGACTCCCGGCATGGTGCGGAGGTCACCGTTTTCGTTCTTGTAATCACGGTCGCCCACGCTCAACAGCAGGATTCCCGCCTGCGGGAAACACGTTTTGAGATGTCCGATGGCTGCCAACAGCCCTTTCTGGTAGTTATCGTAATTGCGTCCGCGTTCCGTTGCGACATTCAATCCATATTCAAGAATAATCAGGTCGTAAGGACGCTGGCGGTTAAACTGTTTCAACATTTGCTGCGGAATGCCACGCAGGGAAAGTCCGGAACTGCCGCGCAGCGAGAAGTTATCGAGAATTATTCCTTGCTTTCCATCCATCGCCAATCCATAGAAGAGCGTAGAGTCGGCACGGTCCACTGTCCAACGTATGGAGCCGATGCGCCCGTCAACCCGCACTTCCTGCAAACCGCCCGAAGGGGACAGCGAATAGTTATGGCTTTCTCCTTTGTTCACACGGACGGAAAGATGAAGGGAGTCTTTATTGTAAAAGAAGATGGAAGCACGCTGACAGGTATCAAGCAACGAAGCGTATTTGTCTTGTCCACGCAGTTCCACGTATGCGCCACTTCGGGGAACGAAATAATGTCCGGAAATCCCCTGCTTCTTCCTATCGAAATAGACGCTGTCCGTCACCGCATGGCTGGACCATCCGTCAAATGTATGCCGCACCGTAGGACGGTAACCGCTTGTCATGGAGGTGATGGTCACGAAACCGACACCGCAACCTCCAAATCGTTTTTGAAGCATTTCGCGGAGATCGGCCGTAAAGATATCAGCTTCTATAAAGGAATCGCCGAATACAGCTATACGTACCAGATTGTCGTCTTCGGAACCGGAAGAAAGGCGATTGAGAGCTTCATAAAAAGGAGCCATGCCCCGATGAGTGGAATCACTGTAATCTTCAATGCAAGTCATTCCGGCACGGCAGGTATCTACAAAAACCGGTTTTATCACAGGTGGCAAGGGTATACTGTCCGAATCGGCAGCAACGGAATCCGGTTCCGGATAACGAAGGTCGCTCAACAAGTCCACGCGACGCATCGTATGTCCGTCGATGGTAATGACCGGAAGCCAATGAAGCCCCAATAAGGCTGCAAAGACAACCAATACAAACCACAACGAATATTTCAAATAGTTCTTTATTATCTCCATAATGATCTAAATCCCAAACGACCGCAAAGATAGATAAAAGCAGTAAGAAAAAGCGGTGTCGGAAATAATAATTAAACGCGGATTAACACAGATTTTCGCAATGATTACATTCAATCTGCGATAAATCTGTGTTAATCCGCGCTTGGTCAACTGAAAGTAGACGGATATCAAATAGTTCGCTCAATGTTCCATACAAACGCGCGCAAACCCAATTGCTCCGTTTCCAGGTCCATCTTATGCAGCGTATCCAGCAATGGATCTACTTTGTGATCTTCGACTACCGTGATGATGGCCGAGCACATACTAGGCCAGGCGTGACTTCCGAAATGCGGGTCGCCCGTCTTCGAACCACGTCCCTGCACTTTCTCAAGGTAGGTGAAGCCACGACATCCCAAACGGTCGAGCAATGACATGATTCGTTCATAATAGGCCTGGTCGAATGTTATCAGTACTGATTTCATATTTCTTTCTTGTTATTTCTTAATAATATCATTTTTATGCTCCTGGAAGTAAGTGTCCAATTCGCGTTGGCGACGAAGCTTACGACGTTGGTTCTTGATGCCGGTTCCTGCAAAGACACAATACAAAGTAGGAATCAGAATCAATGTCAACACGGTCGATATTGTCAAACCACCGATTACGGCAATTGCCATCGGACTCCACATCTCAGAACCCTGACCACCGCCGATAGCCATCGGGATCATACCGAGAACGGTTGTGGCTGTGGTCATCAATACCGGACGAAGACGGCTCTTACCGGAAGTTACCACAGAATTTACAACTGCCAGCCCGCGTTCCCGACAAAGGGTAATGTAGTCGATGAGCACAATACCGTTCTTCACCACAATACCAATCAGCATGATACCTCCCAACAGACTCATAACACTCAACGTACTGCCCGTAAAGAAGAGTGCCATCAAGACACCGCTAAAAGCAAATGGCAGAGAGAACATGATAATGAACGGATAGGTGAGTGACTCGAACTGTGCAGCCATCACGATAAATACAAGAATGACTATCAGAATACCAAGCGTTCCCAAATCGCGGAACGAATCCTGCTGGTCTTCGAACGAACCGGCAACCTGAATAGTCACTTCTCCCGGTATGTCCATCTTATCGATGATCTCGTTACCGGCAGCTACTACGTTGCCCAACGGCGCACCGGAGATTACAGCAGAAACGGTCACGATACGTTCACGGTCTTTACGTTCGATAGTAGGAGGTGCAAAACGCTCAACTACCCTTCCGACATCTTTCACACGGACGGGTTGTCCTTGCGCATTATAAATAAGGATGTTCTCCAGACTTTCCAGACTTGTACGGTATTCCGGCGCGTAACGCACTTTAATATCATACTCGTCTCCGTCTTCACGATATTTCGAAGCAACCGCACCATTGATCCGGTTACGCAGATAGTTACCGGCTGTCGAAAGGTTCAGTCCATGCATTGCCAGTTTCTCACGGTCGAAGTCCACCTGATATTCCGGCTGATAATCGCTACGGCTGATATTCACCTCACTCACTCCGGGAACTGCCAGCAACTCACGCTTCAGGCGGGCCGCCACGCTGTCGGTCACTGTCATATCATATCCATACACCTCAAAATCGGCACTGGCCTGAGCAGACATCCCCGTGTTGCTACCTCCAAGTATAACTTGTGCCTTGCTGAATTCCGGATAGGCTTTCAAATCTTCACGCATCTCGTTACAGACAGCTTCCAATGTGATATCACGATCACCCGGATCTACCAGACTGATATTGAATGAGATGATATGCGAACCGTTGTCCTGCATAGAAGCCCATGTGTTGTCCGAATCGGCCTGCCCTACGGTATAGTTGCAGACTTTCATAATGTCTTTATACTTCGTCAGCCATTGATTGGTCAGTTTCTGCGAAAGCTCCTGAGCTATCTCTTTTCGTGTTCCGATAGGCAATTCCAACTGTACGGCGATACGGGCATTATCTTGTGCCGGGAAGAACTCCGTACCAATCCCCTTTGCACACAGCAAGCTGACAACGAAGAAAGCGATACATCCCGTAATGACTATCGGACGATGGCGAACCGCCCAATTCAACATCTTGCCATACCAAGTGTCGAGTCCGTCCAACGTTTTTTCAATCGGAGTGAAGAAGAGCTTGAACAGCTTTGACGGCTTTTTCTGCAAACGAAGCAACTGGGAACAGAGCATGGGGGTCAATGACAAAGCAGCAACCGTAGAGATAAACATGATGGCACACATCATCCAACCGAGTTGTTTGAAAAGTACACCGGACATACCACTCACCATAGTCAACGGGAAGAACACAGCAATCATGGTCAAGGTAGAAGCGATTACAGAAATTGCCACCTCATTGGTTCCGTGCACGGCTGCCTGTTTCGGATCGGAACCACGCTCAATATGGGTTGTCACATTCTCAAGTACCACAATCGCATCGTCCACCACCATACCGATAGCGATGGAAAGTGACGAAAGCGAAATAATATTGATCGTGTTTCCGCTAATCGCCAGGTAAATGAACGAGGCTATCAAAGAAAGCGGAATGGTGATACAGATAATCAACGTCGCACGCCAGCGTCCCAAGAAGAGGAACACAACGATAACAACGAACAGCAAGGCGTAGACAACGGTTTCGGTCAAACTGTCGATTGTATTCAGGATGTTGTCGGAGGTATCGACAATGACACCGATCTTTACATCGCTCGGCAGGTTCTTCTGAAGTCTCGGCAGCGCTTCGGCCACTTTCTTGGAGATTTCTACCGAATTGGCTCCAGATTGTTTCTGAACAACAATCATGGCGCCTTGCACACCGTTATTATAGGTTTCCTGCGCGCGTTCTTCTACGGTATCGACTATCCGGGCCACATCACGCAAGAAGACGTTCGCTCCATTGTGAGTACCTACTACGACATCCGCCAACTGCCGGGAATCATCGAACTCTCCTTCCACTCGCAACGCGTAGGTTTCACTACCGATATCGAAGTTACCGCCGGGAATGTTCTTGTTCTCCGCTCCGATAATGGAGCTGATGGATTCGATGGTCAGGTTGTATGCTTCCAACTTGTTAGGGTCGCAATATACCTGAATCTCACGCTGCGGAGCACCACTGATGGACACGGTTCCGACTCCCGGAATACGCGCCAAGGGGTTAACCACACGGTCGTCCAATATTTTGTAAAGCGCCGACTGGCTCTCATTGGCCTGTACGGAAAGCAGCACGATAGGAATCATATCCGTACTGAACTTGAAGATGATCGGATTCTCGACATCGTCGGGAAGCTGCGAGCTTACCATGTCGAGTTTATCGCGCACATCATTGGTCAGAACGTCAATATCGTTACCGAACTCGAACTCCAGCGTAATCAATGACATATTTTCGGAAGAACGGGAGGTGATATGTTTCAGGTTGCTCACCGCATTCAAAGTGTTCTCAAGCGGACGAGTAACGTTGTTTTCTATATCCGAAGCACTTGCACCGGGATAAGCGGTCATCACCATGATCGTATTTGTATCAATATCCGGATACAAGTCGATAGGCAATTTGGACAAAGAGAAAAGACCAAAAATCACCACTGCCAAAAAGCAGAGGGAGGTCATAATCGGTTTCTTAACCGCACCTTCGTATAAACTCATTTTTGTAAGGGATTAATTTGTTAGTGATTTATTTCTCAACTGCCACTTCCATGCCATTCACCAAACGCGACTGACCGGCAACTACAACTTGAGAATTATCGGGCACACCGGATTTCAACTCGTATTCCGTACCCATACGCCGACCTAACTCTACCTTATTATAAGATACTTTACCATCTTTATATACAAAGACATAACGGTCGCCGGAACCTGCCTGCTTAACAATGGCCAGATCAGGAACAACCACGTTGTCCGCTGTGCCGAAGTTTAATGTAGCACGGGCAAACATTCCCGGACGTACACGCTGATCTCTATTATCCAGCTTGATTTCTACCTGGAACGTGCGGGTAGCAGCGTCTATCGTAGGGTAAATCAGACTGATATTTCCAGTGAATATTTCGTCGCCGTATACATCCAGCTTCACATCTACGGGCGCGCCTTTCTTCACTTTGGTAAAGTAAGTTTCGGAAACATTGATAAGAAGTTTCACCGGAGTGATCTGCTCTACAGCCAATACCGGGTTTCCACCACTATACATATCGCCGTTATCATAGTTGCGTGCAGTAACCACGCCATTGATAGGGCTTAGCAAAGCGGTATTCTCCAACAGATTCTTATAAGCTGTCTTTTTCACGTCGAGCTGCATCTTCGAAGCATCCCATTCCGATTTGGAAGCGCCACCCACTTTATAAAGTTCGTCGATACGCTTAAACTCGATTTCCTGATTATCCAGTTGCAATTTGGTTTGTTTCAGATTAGCCGCATCCATCTGCACTAATTTCTGGCCTTTGGATACACGGTCGCCCACTTCTACAAAGATCTGGTCGATACGCACGGGAGAGGAAGGGGCTATATTGTTTTTCACTTCCGCTTCTACCGTTGCCGTGTAATCCTGTATCTGATCTACGGGACGGGATTTTACATCTGCCAGTTTCACAATGGGTTTCTCGTCCGCTTGTGCTACCACAGCTGCTTTGTCTTTTCCACCTGTACACGAGCCCATGAACGCTGCTAACAGCAAGGCTACTAATTGGATACCTTTTTTCATATTCCTTAGTTGTAATTTTTTAGTTGTCTATCTTTATTCTTTTCCTAACACCTGATCGAGATCTGCCTTAGCAACCAGGTAATCGTATATTGATTGATTGTAGGTGAGTTGTGCCTGCGTCAATGATACTTGAGAGCTGTTCAGTTCGAGCACCGTACCTTTACCTACGTCATAACGTTTCTCGGCAATCACTACCGCTTTCTTAGCCTGCATCACATTTTCCTTATTGCTGACCACTTGCTCTGTGCTCGCGCTCATATTGTTACGGCAACTGACAATCTGCATATTCAACTTTCTCTCCGTATCGATGCGGTTCCAATCGAGCTGACGCATTTGTATACGGGCGGATTTTACTTTTGTAAAATTGCTTGCCTTATACAAAGGTATGCTGATGTTAAACATCAGGTTGGAACTGTTACTCCAACTGTAATCAAAGAAGTTGATGTTCGGATTGTACAAAGATTGATATTTGTAGGAGAAGCTCATTGAAAGGGTCGGTATAAAGTTTGTTTTCAATGACTTAACACTCTTCTCCAACAACTTCATGTTTAAGTCCAACTGCTTCATCGTGGTATTGTTATCCAAATTCACATCCTCTTCTTTCAGCTGTTCGGCAAACATGGAGGTCTCATAGTTAGTCAGATTGTCATTAATCTTAATCTCTACATCGGCAGTGATACCCATCAAAACTTTGAGCTGCAGTTTAGCCAAAGTCACTGCGTTGGCCGCCGATATCAAGTTGGGCTTAATACTCCGCATCTGCACTTCCGCACTAATCTTATCGTATTCACTCACTGTTCCCTGCTGATATTTGGCATTGACAACATTATAGTTATCTTCCGCCAGTTTATAGCTTCCTTGAAGTACTTCGTAACTGTCCTGCGCAAGCATCAACTGATAATAAGCCTTGCTCACCTGATTCACCAGATCCAGTTTGGAAGCGCGGGATTTCTCTACCGCAAGTTCAATATCCGTCTTTGTCATCGACATGGCGCGATAAACTCCCGGCACAAATAAAGGCAGGTTTATGTTCAATCCGGCATTGGCGGTATTGGTTCCGTCTTGCCCCATCTTGAAGGACATATCATTCAATTTCATCTCAGCCGCTTTAATGGTATGATCCACCGACCCGGATATGCTGGCTTCCGGCAACAGATTTTGCCAAGCTTCCTTGCTGGCTACTTTTTTTAAAGCGATCTCTTCTGCAGCCACTTTCATTGTGGGATTTTCATCCAATGCAATTTCGAGGGCTTTGTCTAAAGTTAAGGTCAGTATCTCCTTTGCCCCTTGGGTATTCTGCGCCTTTGCAAAGCCGAACGTGCAGAGTACCGCAACTGCCAGAAGCATCTTCTTTCCTGTCAATTCTTTAATTTTGTTCATAAACTGGTTTCTAATTTAATCTTAATTGTTTGTCAATGGGGTACACCTTACTCTCTCGGTGTTCCAATACGATTTTTACGATATTCTTGTATAAAATCTTCCAGAACCTTCGCTCCTTTCTCTGTGGAAATGCCACGAATATAGGTGAACATGATGGACTCATACACTTCTATAAAAGGATATTCATTGCAGATATCCGTATTCAAAAGTACATCAAACTGTTCTTTCACTAACATATTGACAATGCCAAAGTTTACGTCCGAACGAAAAATTCCCTGTTCCACACCCGCCTTAAAGAAGGACATCGTTTTCTCCGAGTCGCTGTCCTGACGGTCTCTCATTAAACTGTATACTTTCGGATATTTCTTGATGTCTTCAAAAAAACGCTTGTTCGTCTGATGGAACACTTCAATGCTCTTCTGAAACACTGCCAATATCACTTCCAGTACATTGTGAGACTGTTCATATACTTCCTGTAAATAAGCCTCCCTATCGGACTGTGCCTTCAAAATACATTCCTTCAGCAGCGATTCTTTGTCCGAGAAGACTTCATAAAGAGTACGTTTGGAAATACCCAATGCTGCTGCAATGTCGTCCATTGTTATACTCTTAATACCTTTTGAAGCGAAAGCTTCTGTTGCCGTCACCAGAATCCGTTCTCTTAGCTCTGCCCGTTGGGAAGCGTCTTTTCCATGCTCTGCCATCGTCTGTTTTCAATTTTATTAAAATACAGTTTTCATTTTATATTCGTTTCCAAAGGAAAAACAGAACAAAGATACATAGAAAACTTAATTAACGAATTAAGTTTTCTATGTATTTATAGTCCATTTGGGAATTATTATCATTCAATAGAGCAATATGAAAACAAGTGTTAATTAGGAAATACAGACCAAATGGGGTAGAAAGATAGAAAGTATAAAAACTAGAAGTAAAGTTTTATTGCTATAAAAGGGGAATGCATTTTGACACACTCTCAATAATCAGTATCTCTATTAACGTAAAATAAAAGCTTATTATTAAGGGTTATGGTTTCTGTTGCTCCTTCAACTCCAATAGGTATTTGAATGTGTGTTTTGCTTCCTGACTATCCTCTTTGAGATAGGCTTTCTTTAGTTCAGGAGATTTCTTCAACAATTCAACCATTTTGTTCTTATCCAGAAATTCTATCTTTCCGGTCTCGCCATTAAGTTCATAACAAACCCGCTTTGTCACCAGACTCGAGGCAGCAAGAGCGTCCCCTATATTCCCACCTAACTTGACATCATCTTCCTCCACAAAATTTGCACCGACAACAGATCCTAAAGGCATAGCACAAAAATAGATCTTCTTACCTAACTGAACAGCCGGTGCATACCAAGCTCCAAAACGTAACTTTTTATATCGCAGTTTACGGCAGTTCAGATATAAGTCTCCTTTTTCATCACGCACAGCAAAACAACGCTTTTTCAAACGCCGACACATGGACTCGTCATTTCCGGCCGTTATCCGGTAATCAGCTCCTCCTGTCAATACTATCTGGTTCTTGGAACGTCTCTCTACACGCAACACGGCAACAGTATCACCGTCTTGAGCCAACAGTTCTTTCAAATTAGAATAAATGATATTCTGCGCAATTAACGGGAGGCTAATCACGCTCATCAACAACAATAAGATACATCCTTTCTTCATTGGTCTTCCTCCTTTCCTGTCTAAACGCATTTTTCGAGTGGAAAGTTATACATTTTAGCGGATAAATGCAAGGGAGAAAAAGAAATATTTAAATATACTTTGATTACCTTTGCGAAAAAGTATTGAGTTTATTATGGAAAAATTGGAACAGATCATTGAAACATACCGGCTTACCATTCAAAAAGCTGAACTGGAGTTACGAAATGCTCGGAAACGTATCTATTATATCAGTCTTTTGCGACTCGTTTTATTTGTGGGAGCCATAGCAGGAACTATCATTTTCTGGCCGGACGGCTGGCTGTATATTTCCATATTTGCCATTTTACCTTTCATTTTATTTATATGGTTGGTCAAACGGCACAATTTCTGGTTTCACCGAAAAGATTTCCTGAAAAAGAAGATTGTTATCAATGAACAGGAGTTGCGCGCTATTCAGTATGATTTCTCCGATTTTGATGGGGGAAAAGAATATATTGATCCGGGACATCTTTATACTTTTGATTTGGATATTTTCGGAGAGCATTCTCTTTTCCAATATATAAATCGTACTTCAACGCCTGTCGGCAAGGAGCATCTGGCAGAGTGGTTCAATGCGCATTTGGAAAATAAGGAGGCTATTGAACAACGGCAGGAGGCTATCCGTGAGTTATCGACAGACCTGGAGTATAGACAACAAATCCGTTTATCAGGGTTGCTTTATAAAGGAAAACCTGCAGATACCTCCGAAATCAAGGAATGGGCAAATAGTCCAAGCTATTATCGGAAGCATAGGCTTTTACGTATGATCCCTGCCACCGTAAGCGTAATCAATCTGCTGTGCATAAGTCTTGCCTGCCTGGATATCCTTCCCGCCAGCATTGCCGGAGGCGTATTTGCTTGCTTTGTAATATTCAGTTCTGTCTTTTCCAAAGGAATCACTAAATTGCAGGCTACCTATGGCAAAAAGCTACAAATTCTCTCTACGTATGCTGACCAGATTCTTCTCACCGAGAAAAAAGATATGCACAGTCCTGTATTGCAAGAGTTGAAAGCTGAACTTACCAGCCGGAATCAAACGGCTTCTCAGGCAGTACGCCGACTTTCCAAACTAATGAATGCACTAGACCAGCGGAATAATCTGTTAATTAGTATGCTTCTCAATGGACTTATATTTTGGGAATTACGCCAGGTTATGAAAATTGAACAATGGAAGGAGGTACACGCTTCGGATCTACCCCGCTGGATAGAGACTGTCGGTGAAATCGACGCCTATTGCTCTTTGGCAACATTTGCCTATAATCACCCGGAATATATCTATCCTAAAATCAACTCGCATTCTTTCCATATGCAAGCGAAAGCATTGGGACATCCTCTGATGGATCGTAACAAATGTGTGCGTAACGGAATAGACATCGACAAACGGCCTTTCTTTATTATTATCACCGGAGCTAATATGGCTGGCAAAAGTACGTATCTACGCACTGTAGGCGTAAATTATCTTTTAGCATGTATGGGTGCGCCTGTCTGGGCGGATGAAATGGAAATATACCCGGCACGCCTTGTCACCAGTCTGCGCACCAGCGACTCATTGACCGATAATGAATCTTATTTCTTCGCTGAACTTAAACGGCTAAAATTAATCATCGATAAACTGGAAGCTGGGGAAGAACTCTTTATTATCCTTGATGAAATCCTGAAAGGTACAAATTCTATGGATAAACAGAAGGGGTCTTTTGCTCTTATCAAACAATTCATGAGTATGAATGCTAACGGTATCATCGCTACTCATGATCTCCTTTTAGGCACTTTAATAGAAGCCTTTCCGGAAAATATCCGGAATTATTGCTTTGAAGCAGATATCACAAATAATGAACTTACCTTCTCTTATCAGAAGAGAAACGGGGTTGCCCAAAATATGAATGCATGTTTCTTAATGAAGAAAATGGGGATTGCCGTTATTGACGACTAATCCCCATCCCACAACATATAAAAATCAAAGTTTTCTCTTTATGCGATTGCTAACTCAAATAAGTGTGCCTATACCTTAAATCTTGCTTTTGGAAAGAAATGCAACAACAGCAGACGCACTTTCATTGGTATAGTACTGTACCGATGTTATAGGCTGATAATTATAAGGTACAAATTGGAATAGCTGTACCGCTGCAAACTTTTTGTCCTCAGAAAGTATAATATCCATTCGTATGTTACCGTTAGACTCACTCTTTATTTCAGAATCTGCAGAAAAAGAACCGGAATTCACTATGTTCACTAACGAATCCATATGTTTTAGGTCAAAGAATACACTATGTTCTTTTGCAACACTGCCTGTCGGTAAATAAACCACCTCTTTTGATTTCCAGAATAGCCGGAAAATACCCATAAGAAACAGCCCTGTTCCTAGAACCATTAAAGCCATACTGACTGTCGAAGATTTGTCTTCCAGTCCGAAGGTGGAAGCAAATGCTATAACACCGACCACCAACATAACGGAGGATATTAATACACCTGAAAAACTAGTACGTTTTGCGATATCGGGATGTGAAGATGCAAATATAGTAGCATCAATAGCTTGAGTAGTTGCCATAATATTTAAAGTTTAATTTATTAGTAAAAATATAAAGGTGATAGGATGACCGGTAGATAATAGTTATACCAGTAATCTTAAAAGAAATAATGCCAATAAATAAACTGCTAAATAATAATACGCCTTAGAGCAAATACATAATACTCGCTGGACGGTTGATAATAATAGGATATCGTAGTATTATAAATCTTTCCCAAATGCTGGGAGAGAGAATTCTCATAGTCTGCACAGCACTGTAACAGATTCTTTAGAGTAGAGAAATATTCGCCAAGTTGTACACGCTGGACACGAGTTACCGAAGTCTGATAACTTTGCAAATTATTTAATTCAGCCACAGGAGAACAAGGGAACTCCGGTTCACTGATCTGCTCATGCTGACTCATCGAATATGTTACGGCATACTTTCCCTGCTCCACTGCTTTTCCAGTGAAAACATTGCCTGCTACCCCGTGAAGAGTAACCGTCAACAACAGAAACAATATAACCTTTACAAATTTTGCCATAATCTCGTACAAATATAACAGATTCTATCCAGGTAAGGTTCATTGAAGAAATCTTTTAATTTATCTTAGGATTAGTAACAGGATCATAACAAAAGAGGCTACTCCGTTACCGGAATAGCCTTTATATTCGATATGAACAATCGTTGAATTATTCTGCAGACTCTGCTTTAGGTTCTTCAGCCTTAGGAGCTTCTTCAGTTGCAGGAGCTTCAACAGCAACAGGTGCTGCAGCCTCTGTGCTCTTCTTAGAACGACGAGTACGAGTAGCTTTCTTAGCGACTTTTTCCTTAGCCATGTTTTCATTGTAGTCAACTAACTCAATGAAGCACATTTCAGCGTTGTCACCCAAACGGTTACCAGTCTTGATAATACGAGTATAACCACCCGGACGATCAGCAATCTTAACAGAGATTTCTTTGAACAACTCTGTTACTGCAATCTTATCTTGCAAGTTGCTAAATACAACACGACGAGAGTTCGTAGTATCTTCTTTAGACTTAGTAATCAAAGGCTCAACAAACTTTTTCAAAGCTTTTGCCTTTGCAACAGTCGTAGTGATTCTTTTGTGCTTGATCAAAGAGCAAGCCATGTTAGATAACATAGCGCTTCTATGAGAAGCAGTACGACCTAAATGATTGAATTTTTTATTATGTCTCATTTTTTATTCTTTATCTAATTTATATTTAGAAATATCGGTTCCAAACGACAGATTCAGACTTTCCAGCAAATCATCAAGCTCGGTAAGCGATTTCTTTCCGAAGTTTCTGAATTTCAACAGGTCAGTTTTGTTGAATTGTACCAAGTCGCCAAGAGTTTCTACATCAGCAGCCTTCAAGCAGTTGAGGGCACGAACTGACAAATCCATATCAACGAGTTTAGTTTTCAACAGCTGACGCATATGCAATACTTCTTCATCAAACTCTTCATTGCCGTCAGTATCATTACTTTCAAGCGTGATCTTCTCATCTGAGAATAACATGAAGTGATAAATCAGAATCTTTGCAGCTTCTTTCAGCGCTTCTTTCGGATGTATAGAACCGTCGGTACTAATTTCAAGTACCAGCTTTTCGTAGTCAGTCTTCTGTTCTACACGGAAGTTTTCTACAGCATACTTGACATTACGTATCGGTGTATAAATAGAGTCGATTGGAATTACATTAACATCCGTACAGTACTCGCGATTTTCATCAGCAGGCACATAACCACGTCCTTTGTTAATTGTAATATCAATCTGCATAGTTGACTTAGAATCTAAATGACAAATAACTAATTCCGGATTTAACACTTCAAATCCAGTCAAATACTTACCTATGTCACCTGCTTTAAATTCACTGGAATTCTCGACAGTGATGCTCACTTTTTCGCTCTCGAACTCTTCAACTACTTGCTTGAATCTCACTTGTTTCAGATTCAAGATAATGTTGGTAACATCCTCTTTTACTCCAGGTACACTAGAAAATTCATGCTCCACACCATCGATTCTGATAGTTGTGATAGCAAAACCCTCTAATGAAGAGAGAAGGATACGGCGTAACGCATTACCTACAGTAATACCAAAACCGGGTTCCAACGGACGAAATTCGAATTTACCGAATCTGGAGTCCGCCTCCAACATTAATACTTTATCAGGTTTTTGAAATGCTAATATCGCCATGAAATTAATTATTATTTAGAATACAATTCAACGATCAAATGTTCTTTAATGTTCTCAGGAATGTCTGCTCTCTCAGGTATGTGCAACATTTTACCAACCTTCGAAGCTTCATCCCATTCCAACCAAGCATATTTGCTATGATTGAAACCAGCGAGAGAATTAGCAATTACTTCCAAAGATTTAGATCTTTCACGAACACCAATCAATTGTCCTGGTTTTACTGCGTATGAAGGAATGTTTACTACTTCACCATCTACAGTAATATGTTTGTGACCAACCAACTGACGAGCAGCAGCACGTGTAGGAGCAATACCCAAACGGAATACTACGTTGTCAAGACGGCCTTCCAGCAATTGAAGGAGTACCTCACCGGTAATACCTTTCGCAGTAGCTGCCTTTTCAAACAAATTGCGGAATTGTTTTTCTAAAACTCCATAGGTGTATTTAGCTTTCTGCTTTTCACGAAGTTGCACACCATATTCGGAAGTTTTTCTTTTTCTTGAATTTCCATGCTGTCCGGGAGGATAATTTTTCTTTGACAAAACTTTATCAGCTCCAAAGATTCCTTCACCGAATTTACGGGCGATTCTTGATTTTGGTCCAGTATATCTAGCCATTTCTTTTAAATATTTAATTGTTTATTCATGAACTTAATTTGTTGCAGCCGCGATTACAGAGAGAAATTAAATGTAATCCAAAAACAAAATCAAGATCATTGTGTAAGTTAAAGGTAAATTAAACTCTACGTCTTTTCGGAGGACGACAACCATTATGTGGAAGCGGAGTCACGTCAATGATTTCAGTAACTTCGATACCAGCACCGTGGATAGTTCTAATAGCAGACTCACGTCCGTTACCTGGACCCTTCACATATGCTTTTACCTTTCTTAGGCCAAGATCGAATGCAATTTTAGCACAATCTTGGGCAGCCATCTGCGCTGCATAAGGAGTGTTCTTTTTAGAACCTCTAAATCCCATTTTACCAGCAGATGACCAAGAGATAATCTGCCCTTCACTATTTGCAAGAGAAACAATAATATTGTTGAAAGATGAATGAACATGTAACTGTCCATTAGCGTCTACTTTCACATTTCTCTTTTTAGCTGCAACTGTTTTTTTTGCCATATCAACAATTATTATTTAGTAGCTTTTTTCTTATTAGCAACGGTTTTCTTTCTACCCTTACGAGTACGTGCATTGTTCTTAGTGCTCTGACCTCTTACAGGCAGACCAATACGGTGACGTACACCACGATAGCAACCAATATCCATTAATCGCTTAATGTTCAATTGGATTTCAGAACGAAGATCACCTTCTACTTTATACTCTGCACCGATAATCTCACGAATCTTAGCAGCCTGATCATCTGTCCAGTCTTTAACCTTCAGATCTTTATCTACACCAGCTTTATCTAAAATTTTTGCTGAACTACTGCGACCTATTCCATATACATAGGTCAACGCAATTTCACCTCTTTTGTTCTGAGGCAAATCTACACCAACTATTCTTATAGCCATATACTAAATTATTTTTTTTGCAAAAATAACAAATTATCCTTGACGTTGTTTATACTTAGGATTTTTCTTGTTAATAACATACAAACGGCCATTACGTCTAACGATCTTACATTCTGGCGTGCGTTTCTTTAATGATGCTCTTACTTTCATATCTTATTTTATTTATATCTAAACACAATTCTTCCTTTCGATAAGTCGTAAGGAGACATTTCGACTCTCACTTTATCTCCCGGCAGGATCTTGATGTAATGCATCCGCATCTTACCTGAAATATGTGCAGTAATCTCATGTCCGTTTTCTAATTCAACACGAAACATTGCATTTGACAATGCTTCAACTATAACTCCATCTTGTTCTATTGCAGATTGCTTTGCCATATTATATTGCTTTATCTCCTAAAACTTCTTCTATGAATTTGAATGAAGACAAAATATCAGCTTCACCAGCTCCAACAGCTACCGTATGTTCAAAATGCGCAGCACATTTACGATCCCTAGTCCTCACAGTCCACCCGTCACGTTCCATAATCACTTGTCGGTCTCCCAATGTTATCATCGGCTCTATCGCTATGCAAAGACCTCTCTTCATCAAAGGTCCATATCCTCTTTTACCATAATTAGGAACTTGAGGATCTTCGTGCATCTCTTTACCGATGCCATGACCTACAAACTCACGCACTACACCATAAGAGTGAGACTCACAATATTGCTGAATAGCATACCCGATGTCTCCGATTCTCTTGCCTTGCACTGCGTTTTGAATACCGATATATAACGCTTCTTTAGTAACCTTCAGCAAATTACGAACTTCCTCGTCCACCTCTCCTACACAAAAAGTATAAGCAGAATCACCACAGAAACCATTCATATAAGTTCCACAATCCACAGACACGATATCACCATCTTTCAGAACAATATCATTCGGAATTCCATGTACTACCTGATCATTTACAGAAGTACAAAGGGATGCGGGAAACGGTTCTCCATATTGATTCGGAAATCCTTTGAAAGTTGGAGTCGCCCCATGATCTCTAATGAACTCTTCAGCAACTTTATCCAACTCACGTGTAGTTACACCAGGCTTCACCAGTTTGGCAACCTCTGCAAGAGTTTTACCAACAAGCAGGTTACTCTGACGGAGCAATTCTATTTCATCTTCTGTTTTAAGAAATATCATTTCTAATCTAAAGAATTAATATGCCGCTACACCAGCGCGCCCTTTGATACGACCGGATTTCAACAGACCATCATAGTGTCTCATCAACAAATGACTTTCAACCTGTTGCAGGGTATCAAGAACAACACCTACAAGAATTAACAAAGATGTACCGCCGAAGAATTGAGCGAATCCAGCTTGCACTCCGAATATACCGGCAAAAGCAGGCATAATGGCAACCAAAGCCAAGAAGAAAGAACCCGGCAAAGTGATACGTGACATAATATCATCGATATACTCTGCTGTCTGCTTTCCCGGTTTGATACCAGGGATGAAACCATTATTTCTCTTCATATCCTCAGCCATCTGAGTCGGATTGATTGTAATTGCAGTATAAAAATATGTAAATAATATAATCATTACCGCAAAGACAAAGTTATACCAGAAACTTGTATGATCTGTAAACGCATGCAAGAAACCGCCTGCATCATTTACATTTGAGAAACCGATAAATGTAATAGGTATAAACATGATTGCCTGAGCAAAGATGATAGGCATTACACCTGCAGCATTCACTTTCAAAGGAATGTACTGTCTAGCGCCACCATATTGCTTGTTACCTACAATTCTTTTTGCATACTGTACAGGAATCTTTCTTGTACCCTGCACCAAAAGAATAGCGGCACCAATCACTAATAACAAGAATACGATTTCAATTATAAACATGATCAAACCACCACTCTTATTTGCTACTCTGGATACAACTTCTTGCAACAAAGCATCAGGGAAACGAGCGATAATACCAATCAAGATAATAAATGAAATACCATTACCAATACCTTTATCAGTAATTCTTTCACCAAGCCACAAAATAAACATACTACCAGCTGCCAAAATAATGGTAGAGGTAATCATAAACAGAGTCCAATCTAATGAAGCATTCAAGGAAGGGCCAGCCTGCATTTTAAGATTGAGCAAATAAGAAGGGGCCTGAACTAACAATATAGCAATCGTCAGATAACGAGTATATTGATTCATTTTTCTTCTGCCGCTCTCACCTTCGCGCTGTAATTTTTGGAAATACGGCACAGCGATTCCCAACAACTGGATCACGATAGATGCAGAGATATAAGGCATAATTCCTAATGCAAAAATAGAGGCATTAGAAAATGCTCCTCCAGAGAACATATTTAACAAGGCTAAAAGGCCTTCACTTGTTTGTTCGTGCAATTTTGCCAACATCGCCGGATTGATACCCGGTAATACGACGTATGACCCAAAACGGTAAATTGCCACAAACAATATGGTGATGAGGATCCGCTGTCTCAGATCCTCAATCTTCCATATATTCTTTAATGTTTCAATAGCTTTTCTCATTGAATCAGAGTTTTACTACAGTTCCACCAGCAGCCTCGATAGCAGCAGTTGCAGTCTTAGAGAATGCATGAGCTTCTACTTCCAGCTTGTTAGTCAGAGTTCCGTTACCCAATACTTTTACTAACTGATTTGAAGAAATAAATCCTGCTTCGATAAAGTCGTTTATACCAACCTTTACCAAACTCTTAGCTTCAGCGAGTTTTTGGATAGTATCCAAGTTGATAGCTTTATATTCTACACGATTGATATTCTTGAAACCAAATTTAGGAACTCGACGTTGAAGAGGCATCTGACCACCTTCAAAACCGATTTTCTTAGAGTATCCAGATCTTGATTTAGCTCCTTTATGACCTCTTGTAGAAGTACCGCCTAATCCAGAACCAGCACCACGTCCAATTCTTTTTCTTGTCTTAGTAGATCCCTCTGCAGGTTTTAAATTACTTAAGTTCATATTGTAATTTCGTTTTATTATTCAACAAATAATTACTTAACAATGGCAACCAAGTGTTTTACTTTATCTACCATCCCAAGAATTGAAGGAGTGCTTTCGTGTTCAACCACGCGGTTCAGTTTACGAAGTCCCAGTGCATCAAGAGTTCTCTTCTGATCAGCCGGAGCACCAATTCTACTTTTAACTTGTTTAATCTTTATAGTTGACATATCTCCTCCTTATCCTCTAAATACTTTTTCAACACTAATACCTCTGTTCTGAGCAACCATTCTTGCATCACGCATCTCACTCAAAGCTTCAATTGTAGCTTTAACAAGGTTGTGCGGATTTGAAGAACCCTTAGATTTAGCCAAAACATCAGTAACACCAACACTTTCCAATACGGCACGCATAGCACCACCAGCTACAACACCTGTTCCGTGAGACGCAGGCTTGATGAATACTTCAGCACCACCAAATCTAGCTGATTGTTCGTGAGGAACAGTACCCTTTAAAATAGGTACTCTTACCAGATTTTTTTTAGCTGACTCAACACCTTTGGCGATAGCAGCTGTTACTTCACCTGCTTTACCAAGTCCCCAACCAATGATACCTTCTTCGTTACCTACAACAACGATTGCAGAGAAACTAAAAGTTCTACCACCTTTGGTAACTTTAGTAACACGATTGATAGCAACCAATCTATCTTTCAGTTCTATATCGTTAGTAATCTTAACTCTATTATTAACTCCTGCCATAATGATTAAAATTTAAGTCCACCGTTACGAGCAGCATCAGCTACTTCTTTTACTCTCCCATGATACAAGTAACCATTACGGTCAAAAACTACAGTAGTTATACCTGCTTCCTGAGCTTTTTTAGCAATCATTTCACCCACTTTAGCAGCTTGTTCTTTTTTAGCGACTTTCTCAGTCAAACCTAAAGAAGAAGCGGCAGCCAAAGTTTTGCCAGAAAGATCATCGATAATCTGGACATAAATTTGCTTGTTACTTCTAAATACACTCATACGCGGACATTCAGTAGTACCTGAAATTTTGTTGCGTACTCTATATTTGATCTTAATTCGTCTTTCTATTTTTGTTGTCATAATAATCTAATTTTATATGATTTACTTAGCACCGGCTGATTTACCAGACTTTCTACGAATTACTTCGCCAACAAACTTAATACCTTTACCCTTGTATGGTTCAGGCTTACGGAAAGAACGTATTTTAGAGCAAACTTGACCAAGCAACTGTTTGTCACACGATTCCAATATGATAAGAGGATTCTTATTTCTTTCAGACTTAGTTTCAACTTTTACCTCAGCAGGCAATTGAATGAAAATATTGTGTGTATAACCTAAAGCCAGTTCAATGATGTTACCTTGGTTAGAAGCACGATAACCTACACCAACAAGTTCCAACTCTTTCTTATATCCTTCAGATACGCCCACAACCATGTTATGAACCAATGAACGATACAAGCCGTGGAAAGCATGTTTCTGCTTCGGATTATCAAGCATTTCCTTATCGTTTTCTGTTAAAGTTACGTGTCCATCTTCAATCGCAACATTGATAGCAGGATTCACATATTGGCTCATTTCGCCTTTGGGTCCCTTTACGGTAACCACATTATCCTTCAGAGTGACTGTCACTCCAGCAGGGATACTAATGGGTAATTTTCCTATTCTTGACATTCTAATTCCTCCTAATTAATATACATAACACAAGACTTCACCACCGATCTTCAGTTCTGCAGCCTCTTTGTTAGTCATTACACCTTTGGAAGTAGATATTATAGCAATACCCAACCCATTAATAACACGCGGCATATCTTTGTAACCGGTATACTTACGCATACCCGGAGAAGATATTCTTTCTAACTTCTTGATTGCGTTAACTTTGTTAACAGAATCATACTTCAAGGCAACTTTAATAGTTCCTTGAGGACCATCTTCTACAAACTTATAATTAAGAATGTAGCCTTTCTCAAAAAGAATCTTAGTGATTTCTTTTTTCAAATTCGAAGCGGGAACTTCAACAACTCTGTGCTTTGCACCAATCGCATTCCGCAACCTCGTCAAATAATCTGCTATTGGATCAGTCATATAAAAAATAAATTAAATTAATCAGGACTACCCTGACAATATTTAAACAATAATTACCAGCTTGCTTTTTTTACGCCTGGTATCAGTCCGTTAGACGCCATCTCACGGAATTGAATTCTCGAAATTCCGAATTGACGAATATAACCTTTAGGACGTCCAGTCAGTTTGCAACGGTTGTGCATACGAATCGGGTTAGAATTCTTTGGCAACTCTTGCAATTTCTGTGCAGCTTCAAAAGCATCAGCAGGATCACCTGTTCTTACGATTTGCTTCAAAGCAGCTCTTTTTTCGGCGTATTTGGCTACTAATTTAGCACGTTTAACTTCACGTGCTTTCATTGATTCCTTTGCCATATCTATTAGTCTTTTTTAGCGTTTTTAAAAGGTAAACCGAATTCCTTCAGCAATGCATAACCTTCTTCATCTGTTTCCGCAGAGGTTACAAAGGTAATATTCATTCCGAGAATTCTTGTAATACTATCGATATTTATTTCAGGGAAAATGATTTGTTCCTGAATACCAAGGGTATAGTTACCTTTACCATCAAACTTACTTTCGATACCTTTGAAGTCACGAATACGAGGAAGAGCTACACGAACCAATTTTTCAAGGAATTCGTACATTCTTTCACGACGTAAAGTCACCATAACGCCAATCGGCATTTTTTTACGCAACTTAAAGTTCGCGATATCTTTACGAGAAATGGTAGCTACAGCCTTTTGACCTGTGATAGCTGTCATTTCATTGATTGCAACTTCAATAATCTTCTTGTCAGCAACAGCCATACCTAAACCCTGATTGATAACAATCTTCTTAAGTACGGGTATCTGCATTGTAGAAGAATACTGGAACTGTGATTTCAATGCAGGTGCTATACGCTCTGCATATTCTTTCTTAAGACTAGCAGTATTACTCATTACTTAATCTCCTCTCCTGATTTTTTAGAATAACGCACTACAGTTCTTTTACCTTCCAAAGAACTTACTTTTCTCCCAATACGCGTTGCTTTACCAGTTTTTGGATCAACCGGGTTCAAGTTTGAAATGTGGATAGAAGCTTCCTGCTTCACAATACCACCCTGCGGATTCTTAGCATTCGGCTTTGTGCTTTTAGATACCATATTGATACCTTCTACAAATGCACGTCCTTCTTTAACAAGAACCTTCAATACACGACCAGTTTTGCCCTTATCTTCACCAGCATTTACGTAAACTGTATCGCCTTTTTTAATATGTAATTTACTCATTACTTAAATCTTTTACAAAATTAAAGTACCTCAGGCGCAAGTGACACAACTTTCATGTTTGTAGCACGAAGTTCTCTTGCTACAGGACCGAAAATACGACTTCCTCTAATTTCACCTGCATTATTCAACAACACGCAAGCATTATCATCAAAACGTATATAAGAACCATCAGGACGACGGATTTCTTTCTTCGTACGTACAATCAAAGCCTTTGATACTGCACCTTTTTTAACATCACTAGAAGGGATAACGCTTTTCACTGAAACAACAATGACATCCCCCACTGAAGCATAGCGACGACCTGTACCACCCAAAACGCGGATACACAAAGCCTCTTTCGCTCCACTGTTATCACATACTGTAAGTCTGGATTCTACTTGTATCATAATTACTTAGCTCTTTCAATTATTTCTACTAATCTCCATCTTTTAGTCTTGCTCAAAGGACGAGTTTCCATAATGCTTACAGTATCACCGATATTGCATTCATTCTTTTCATCGTGAGCATGGTACTTCTTCGTTTTACTAACGAACTTACCATATATAGGGTGTTTTTCCTTAAACTTGGCAGCAACTGTGATAGTCTTATCCATCTTATTGCTCAACACAACCCCTGTTCTTTCTTTTCTTAAATTTCTTGCTTCCATCAAGCTGATCATTTATTGTTAAGTTCTCTTTGGCGTAACTCAGTTTTCATACGCGCAATAGTCCTGCGTAATTGTTTGATTTGAGCAGGATTTTCCAAAGGAGAAATAGAATGATTGATAACCATTTGGTCATAATTAGCTGTTTCTGCCTCTACTCTTTCTACTAAATCATTAGTAGTCATTTCTTTAATTTCTGCAATTTTCATAACACTTACGCATTTTGATTTTGAATATCATAATCACGTCTTACGACAAACTTCGTTGTAATAGGAAGCTTTTGAGCAGCTAAGCGCAATGCTTCTTTCGCGATTTCGTAAGATACTCCTTCAGCTTCAATAATGATTCTACCTGGAGTTACGGGAGCCACAAATCCCTCTGGAGCACCCTTACCTTTACCCATACGTACATCGGCAGGCTTTCTAGTGATCGGCTTATCCGGGAATATACGGATCCAGATCTGTCCTTGACGTTGCATATATCTTGTTACTGCAATACGAGCAGCTTCGATCTGACGGCCTGTAATCCACTTAGTCTCCAAAGCCTTTATGCCAAAAGAACCGAAGGCCAACTGGTTACCTCTCTGGGCATTACCTTTCTGACGGCCTTTCTGTTGTCTTCTGAATTTTGTCTTTTTCGGTTGTAACATAGTTTCCTAAAATTCAAATTCGTTTAGCGATTATTTTTCTTTCTTTTGAAGTTCTTTCCGCCGTTGTTTCCACCATTGTTTCCACGACCACTTTCTTTGCTTTGTGTAAAGTTCGGAGCCAATTCTCTCTTACCAAACACTTCACCTCTACAAATCCAAACCTTGATACCCAGCAAACCTACTTTAGTCAATGCTTCTGCATGACAGTAGTCGATATCAGCTCTGAAAGTGTGCAACGGAGTTCTTCCTTCTTTATACATTTCAGAACGGGCCATTTCAGCTCCATTCAAACGTCCTGAAATCTGAATTTTGATACCTTCAGCACCCATACGCATAGTGTTTGCGATAGCCATCTTGATGGCGCGGCGATAGGCAATTTTACCTTCTACCTGGCGAGCAATGTTATTAGCAACAATCACAGCATCCAGTTCCGGTCTTTTCACTTCAAAGATATTGATTTGAATATCTTTGTCGGTAACCTTCTTCAACTCTTCCTTCAACTTATCAACTTCCTGGCCACCTTTACCAATGATAATGCCTGGGCGAGCAGTACAAACAGTAATAGTAACGAGCTTCAGCGTACGTTCAATTACGATTCTTGATACACTTGCCTTTGCAAGTCTTGCATTAAGATATTTACGGATTTTGCTATCTTCCAGCAAAGAATCACCGTAATCATTTCCACCATACCAGTTAGAATCCCATCCTCTGATAATTCCTAAACGGTTGCTTATTGGATTAACTTTTTGTCCCATCTACCTTAATTTTGATCTTCGTTATTACTTTTAGCACCAACGAACAATGTTACGTGATTTGAACGTTTGCGAATTCTATAACCTCTACCCTGTGGTGCCGGTCTCATTCTTTTGAGTGTAGCTCCACCATCAACAAAAATCTTTGTTACGAACAATTCTCCGCTTTCAGCTTTACGTTCGTTTTTCTGTTCCCAGTTAGCAATTGCAGAGCGAAGCAATTTTTCCACTCTTGCAGCAGCTTCTTTTGAAGAAAATTTCAAAACACCAAGTGCTCTGTTCACTTCCATACCACGAATCATGTCTGCAACCAGACGCATCTTACGCGGAGAAGTAGGAACATTTTGCAATTTTGCAAAATACATGGTCTTAAGGGCTTCTTTTCTTTTTTCAGCCGATATTTTTTTTCTTGCTCCCATTATTATTATACTTTATTATTTCAAATAAATCCTGTTATTTTTTCTTATTACCAGCGTGTCCTCTGAATGTACGAGTTGGAGCAAATTCGCCCAACTTGTGTCCTACCATATTCTCGGTAACATAAACAGGAATAAATTTATTTCCATTGTGAACTGCAACTGTATGGCCTACAAAATCAGGCGAAATCATTGAAGCTCTGGCCCAAGTCTTTACTACGACTTTCTTACCTGATTCATTCATGGCAAGAATTCTCTTTTCAAGCTTAACGTTAATATATGGACCTTTTTTTAATGAACGACTCATAGTTTACTCAATTAATCAGATTACTTTTTTCTTCTCTCAATAATGTACTTAGATGATTGTTTCTTAGGAGCTCTAGTCTTAAGTCCCTTAGCATACAATCCCTTACGTGATCTTGGGTGACCTCCAGAAGCACGTCCTTCACCACCACCCATCGGGTGATCAACCGGGTTCATTACAACGCCACGGTTACGAGGACGACGTCCTTGCCAACGAGAACGTCCAGCTTTACCTGAACTTTCCAATCCATGATCAGAGTTACCTACACTACCGATAGTAGCTTTACAAGTGCTAAGAATCTGTCTTACTTCACCTGAAGGCAACTTAATTACACAGTACTTACCCTCACGAGAAGTCAACTGAGCAAAGTTACCAGCTGAGCGAACCAGAGCAGCACCCTGTCCCGGACGTAATTCAATATTGTGAATCACAGTACCCACCGGAATGTTTTGAAGAGGAAGAGCATTACCAATCTCTGGCGCTGCTGTTTCACCTGACATCAGAGTCGCACCAACTTGCAATCCATTGGGAGCAATAATATATCTTTTTTCTCCATCAGCATAAAATAACAGAGCGATACGAGCCGAACGGTTCGGATCGTATTCAATTGTTTTAACCACTGCTGGAACACCGTCCTTATTTCTCTTGAAATCAACAATTCTAATCACCTTTCTATGACCGCCACCAATGTAGCGCATAGTCATCTTACCTTCGTTGTTACGACCGCCAGATGATTTCTTACCATATACAAGAGACTTTTCTGGTACTGATGCAGTAATTTCCTCGAAAGTACCAATAATTTTATGTCTTTGCCCCGGTGTTGTGGGCTTAAATTTACGTACTGCCATTTTTATTAAATATTGCTATAAAAATCAATAGTATCTCCTTCTTTCAATGTTACGATTGCTTTTTTGAAAGCATTCGTACGACCATTGATGATACCTGCTTTGGTATAACGGCTCTTATTTTTGCCAGCATACTTCACAGTATTCACATCAACCACTGTAACATTATAAAGAGCTTCAACTTCCTTCTTAATTTCCAGTTTGTTAGCATCAGGACGCACAACAAAGCCGAAACGATTCAGCTTATCTGTAATTGCAGTCATTTTCTCTGTTACCAACGGTTTAATAATAATTCCCATTATTTAAGCCTCCTATTTAAATTAAGATATTGTCAATAGCTTTCAGAGAGTTTTCTGTAAGCATAACAACCCCAGCATTCAATACTCTGTAAGTATTTAATCCTGAGATAGTCTGAACATTAGCACCCTCGATGTTACGAGCTGACAAATATACGTTTTTATTTGCTTCCGGTAAAATCACAAGTAGCTTTTTATCGGAAACTTTAAGATTTTTTGTCATTGCAACGAAATCTTTCGTCTTTGGAGCTTCAAAATTGAAATCTTCAACGACAACGATCGCATTGTTTTGAGCTTTATAAGACAAAGCGGACTTACGAGCCAATGTCTTAACTTTTTTATTTAACTTGAAGAAGTAGTCTCTTGGTTTCGGGCCGAATACGCGAGCACCACCAACAAGAACCGGTGAATTCATATCACCACGACGTGCTCCACCGCCACCTTTCTGACGACCGATCTTACGAGTAGAACCACTGATTTCACTTCTTTCTTTTGACTTATGAGTACCCTGACGCTGATTAGCCATAAACTGCTTTACGTCCAAATAAATAGCGTGGTCGTTGGGCTCAATTCCGAAGATAGATTCGTTTAACGTAACCTTTCTCCCAGTGTCTTCACCTTTAATGTTATATACGTTAACTTCCATTATTTCTCAATTAATACGATTGAACCTTTGCAACCCGGGATAGAACCTTTAACCAAAAGAAGGTTATGATCCGCGATTACTTTTAATACCTGCAAGTTTTGTACAGTGACTCTGTCACCACCAAGCTGTCCCCCCATACGCATTCCTTTGAATACCTTTGCAGGGTAAGAACAAGCACCGATAGAACCCGGCTTACGAGCACGGTTGTGCTGTCCGTGAGTAGTCTGACCTACACCACCAAAACCATGTCTTTTTACTACGCCCTGGAAACCTTTACCTTTAGAAGTACCAACAACGTCAACAAAGTTAGCGTCATTAAACATTTCTACAGTAACTGTATCACCCAGATTCAATTCTGTTTCAAATTCTTTGAACTCAGCCAAGTGTCTCTTCGGTGTTACTCCAGCTTTTTTAAAGTGACCCATCAACGGTTTAGTTGTGTGCTTTTCCTTTTTGTCTTGGAAACCCAACTGAACAGCTTCATAGCCATCCTTTTCTACAGTTTTAACTTGAGTAACAACACAAGGACCTGCTTCGATAACAGTGCATGGTACATTTTTACCATCGGCACTGAAAACGGATGTCATTCCGATTTTTTTTCCTAATAATCCTGGCATTTCACTAATTTTTAATTATCAAACTTTAATTTCTACTTCCACACCACTCGGTAACTCCAACTTCATCAGAGCATCTACCGTCTTAGCTGTTGAGCTATAGATGTCGATCAATCTCTTGTAAGAAGAGAGTTCAAACTGTTCACGAGACTTTTTGTTTACGAAAGTCGAGCGGTTCACTGTAAAGATACGCTTGTGCGTAGGAAGAGGAATTGGACCACTAACAATAGCACCCGTAGCCTTTACGGTTCTTACAATCTTCTCAGCTGATTTGTCAACCAAGTTGTGGTCGTAAGATTTCAATTTAATTCTAATTTTCTGACTCATTACAATTTTAAATTTAGATAGTTATAAATAAGATAAAGCCGCAGGCTAAGAGTCATTCGCTAGCCTGCTGCCTTAGATATTTTAGAGTAAATCAGCACGTCCCTTCACTTCTTCCAATACAGCCTTAGCAATAGAAGTAGAAACCTGAGCGTGATGAGAGTAAACCATAGATGAAGTTGCACGACCTGAAGTGATTGTACGCAACGCTGTTACATAACCAAACATTTCAGCTAACGGAACCATTGCTTTCACGATACGAGCACCTGAACGGCTGGACTCCATACCTTCAACCTGGCCACGACGTTTGTTCAAGTCACCAATGACATCACCCATATTTTCTTCCGGAGTTACAACCTCCAACTTCATGATAGGCTCCATCAGCACCGGACCTGCCTTAGCACATGCATTCTTATATGCTTGGATAGCACAAATTTCGAAAGACAACTGGTCAGAGTCAACCGGATGGAATGAACCATCAACCAAAGTTACTTTCAGTGAATCCAACGGATAACCCGCCAATACACCATTTTTCATCGCAGTTGTAAAACCTTTCTGAACCGACGGAATAAATTCTTTAGGAATATTACCACCCTTTACTTCATCAACAAATTGCAATCCACCTTCCTTGAAGTCTTCATCAACCGGACCAATCTTAACTATGATATCAGCAAACTTACCACGACCACCGGATTGTTTCTTATAAACTTCGCGAAGATCAACTGTTTTTGTAATTGCTTCTTTGTAGTTAACCTGCGGTTTACCTTGATTACATTCTACTTTGAACTCACGTTTCAAACGGTCGATAATGATATCCAAGTGAAGCTCACCCATACCAGAGATAACAGTCTGACCTGTCTGCTCATCAGTTTTTACCGTAAACGTCGGATCTTCCTCAGCAAGCTTAGACAAACCATTAGACAATTTATCCATGTCTTTCTGAGTTTTAGGCTCAACCGCAATACCGATAACCGGTTCCGGGAAGTCCATAGACTCAAGTACAATCGGAGCACTTTCGTCACACAATGTATCACCTGTATGGATATCTTTAAAACCTACACCTGCACCGATATCACCAGCACCGATTACTTCAACCGGATTCTGTTTGTTTGAATGCATCTGGAACAGACGAGAAACACGTTCTTTCTTTCCAGAGCGAGAGTTGTAAATATAAGAACCAGCTTCGATCTTACCTGAATATACACGGAAGAAAGTCAAACGACCAACATACGGGTCAGTAGCAATCTTAAACGCCAAAGCTGATGTCTTTTCATCATCACTCGGTTTACGATCTTCTTCTGCACCAGTATTCGGATTTGTACCTATCACATTTTCAGTATCCAATGGAGAAGGCAAGAAAGCACAAACGTAGTCAAGCAAAGTCTGTACACCTTTATTCTTGAATGAAGAACCGCAAAGCATTGGAACAACAGCCATTTGAACAGTTGCATTACGAAGAGCTCTCAAGACTTCTTCTTCTGTAATAGTAGAAGGATCATCGAAATATTTCTCCATCAAAGCATCATCAAATTCAGCTACTTTTTCGAGCATTTTATCTCTCCATTCGTTTGCTTCATCAACAAGATCTGCTGGAATTTCTTCTACAGTATAGTCAGCACCCATTGTTTCATCATGCCAATAGATAGCTTTCATTTTGATAAGGTCAACAAGACCTTTGAAAGATTCTTCAGCACCGATAGGAACAACAATAGGACAAGGATTAGCTCCAAGCACATCCTTCATCTGACGAACTACTTCAAAGAAGTCTGCACCAGAGCGGTCCATCTTGTTTACGTAGGCAATACGAGGTACATTGTACTTGTCAGCCTGACGCCATACAGTTTCTGACTGAGGTTCTACACCACCTACTGCACAGTAAGCAGCAACAGCACCATCCAAGATACGCAATGAGCGCTCTACCTCAGCAGTAAAGTCAACGTGTCCCGGAGTGTCAATCAAGTTAATTTTATAAGTATCACCTGCATATTGCCAACGCGTAGTCGTTGCTGCAGATGTAATAGTAATACCACGTTCTTGTTCCTGCTCCATCCAGTCCATAGTAGCAGCACCATCATGTACCTCACCAATTTTGTGAGTCAATCCGGTATAGAACAGAATACGTTCAGAAGTTGTTGTTTTTCCGGCATCGATGTGAGCCATGATACCGATATTACGAGTCAAATGTAAATCTTGCTTAGCCATCTTAATTCCTTTTACTTTAAGTTTTAATGATTGTATCTTATAGTATTAGAATCTAAAATGAGCAAATGCACGGTTAGCTTCAGCCATTCTGTGCATATCTTCTTTACGCTTGTATGCACCACCTTGTTCATTGAAGGCATCCATGATTTCAGCAGCCAGCTTATCAGCCATTGATTTACCACCTCTTTTACGAGCAAACAGAATCAGATTCTTCATTGAGATTGATTCTTTACGATCCGGACGGATTTCAGTAGGAACTTGGAAAGTAGCACCACCTACACGGCGAGACTTAACTTCCACTTGCGGAGTCACATTATCCAAAGCCTTTTTCCAGATTTCGAGAGCAGATTTTTCTTCATTAGGAAGTTTCACTTTCACTGTTTCCAGAGCGGCATAAAAGATTTCATAAGATGTATTCTTTTTACCATCATACATCAAATGGTTTACGAACTTAGAAACCTTTTGGTCATTAAACACGGGATCCGGAAGGATAACGCGTTTTTTTGGTTTTGCTTTTCTCATTTGTTTGAAAAATAATGTTTTTTGTTCTTGGTTGTCTACTTCTTGACTTCTTCAACTCTCCCACCGGAGAATTTACTCAACCTTTAGCATCTCCAACAAACTAAAACGTAAGTTATTACTTTAATTTTAATTAGGTTTTAATCCTTATTTTTTCTTAGCCGGTGCAGCTTGTCCCGGTTTCGGACGCTTAGCGCCGTATTTAGAACGTCTTTGAGTACGACCAGCAACACCTGCTGTATCAAGAGTTCCACGTACAATGTGATAACGTACACCTGGAAGGTCTTTTACACGACCGCCACGTACCAAAACGATTGAGTGTTCCTGCAAGTTGTGTCCTTCTCCCGGAATGTATGAGTTAACCTCTTTTTGGTTAGTCAAACGTACACGAGCTACTTTACGCATTGCAGAGTTCGGCTTCTTCGGAGTAGTAGTATATACTCTCACGCAAACGCCACGTCTTTGAGGACAAGAATCCAAGGCCGGAGATTTACTTTTCTCCACCAGCACTTCGCGTCCTTTTCTTACTAATTGCTGAATTGTAGGCATTTTAATTGTTTTTTGATTTATATTATTGTTATATTAATTTCGTAACTATACATTTTGGGCTGCAAAAATACGAATAATATTTGAATATTCAATGCACTACAACCTTTTTTTATTTTTTAATATTTTTATATCAGTCTCACGCTTCGCCTTTTACGCTCGCTAAAGGAGGAATCGAAGATTCGTCAGAAGTACGTATCGGACCAAATACCCGTTCATATTTAGCGATATTATCTTCTAAAGCCCGCAACAGGCGTTTTGCATGCTCAGGAGCTACAACAATACGAGATTGCACTCCAGCCTTAGGCATACCCGGCATGACACGTATAAAATCAAGAATAAATTCTGAGCTTGAATGGGTAATGATAGCAAGATTGGCATATGTACCCTGTGCCACTTCTTCCTTCAATTCAATCTGCAATTGACCGTTATTATTTTGTTCTTCCATATTTTATATGATTAATAGTTATTCTGCAAAATAACGCAATTTTCTTTAGATATTTTCATGTTGAGCAAACAAAAAAGCGGTCCGACATTCGAACCGCTTTTCTATTATATCTGATTTTCCAATTAGAGCTTCGGACCTGCAGCAACCAAAGCCTTACCAGCTTCGTTACCTGTAAACTTAGCAAAGTTCTTGATGAAACGTCCAGCCAAATCTTTTGCTTTCTCTTCCCATTTGCAAGCACATTCATAAGTATCGCGCGGATCAAGGATTTTCGGATCAACACCCGGAAGTTCTGTAGGAACAACAAAATCGAAATAAGGAATAACCTTAGTCGGAGCTTTGTCGATAGAACCGTCAAGGATAGCATCGATAATACCACGAGTATCTTTGATAGAGATACGTTTGCCGGAACCATTCCAGCCAGTGTTAACCAAGTATGCTTTAGCACCGGTCATTTCCATTTTCTTAACCAGTTCTTCTGCATATTTAGTCGGGTGCAATGACAAGAAAGCAGCACCGAAGCAGGCTGAGAAAGTCGGAGTAGGTTCAGTGATACCGCGTTCTGTACCAGCCAACTTAGCTGTAAATCCAGACAAGAAGTAGTATTGAGCCTGCTCAGGATTCAAGATAGACACCGGAGGCAATACACCGAACGCATCAGCAGACAAGAAAATAACCTGTTTAGCGTGAGGGCCTTTAGATACAGGTTTAACGATGTTTTCGATGTGATAAATAGGATAAGAAACACGAGTATTTTCCGTTACACTCTTATCCGTGAAATCGATCTTACCATTAGCATCAACAGTTACGTTTTCCAGTAAAGCGTCACGCTTGATAGCATTGTAAATATCCGGTTCACTGTCTTTATCCAAGTTGATAACCTTAGCATAACAACCACCTTCGTAGTTGAATACACCTTCGTTATCCCATCCGTGTTCATCGTCACCAATCAATTTACGTTTCGGGTCAGTAGACAAAGTAGTCTTACCTGTACCTGACAGACCGAAGAAAATAGCAGAGCTAGTACCTTCCATATCTGTGTTAGCAGAACAGTGCATAGAAGCGATACCACGAAGCGGATTCATGTAGTTCATGATAGAGAACATACCTTTCTTCATTTCACCACCGTACCAAGTGTTCAGGATAACTTGTTCTTTAGTCTTCAAGTTGAATACTGTAGCAGTTTCTGAGTTTAAGCCCAATTCTTTGTAGTTGTCAACTTTAGCCTTAGAAGCGTTGAAGCATACAAAATCAGGTTCTCCGTAGTTAGCAAGCTCTTCTGCTGTCGGGCGAATAAACATATTAGTTACGAAGTGAGCCTGCCAAGCTACTTCCATGATAAAACGTACTTTCATACGAGTAGCTTCGTTAGCGCCACAGAAAGTATCAACAACGAACAAGCGCTTGCCAGACAACTGTTTCACAGCTTTAGCCTTCAAGTCAGCCCAAGCTTCTTCAGTACAAGGTTTGTTGTCGTTTTTGTATTCGTCAGAAGTCCACCATACTGAATTTTCAGAAGCTTCATTCTTAACGAAGAATTTATCTTTAGGAGAGCGACCGGTATAGATACCTGTCATTACATTAACAGCACCTAATTCAGTTACTTGACCTTTTTCAAAGCCTTCCAGACTCGGTTTTGTTTCTTCAGCGAACAAAACATCATAAGACGGGTTGTGCAGGATTTCTGTTACACCTGTAATACCGTACTTGCTCAAATCTAAATTTGCCATTTTCTTTTGAATTAATTAAAATTGGTATTTTGTTTTATTATCTCTTTCTATGATATATAAATGCAGAGGAGATTGGATACCCTCTTGTAAATCCGGGTACAAAAGTAATACTTTCTTTGGAATGCAAGAAGGGATTAGAGAAATTTTTCCCTAATTGAATCTCTTTTATAAATTCCTAACAATATCTGCAAACTGAATATTGCAATTTGAAAGATTATCGCTTACTTTGCAAAACAAAATAATGCGGGATACATTAAATAATTATTCATCATGAAAGTAGTTGATTTTAGCAAAACAAATTCGATTCTAAACCAATACGTCTCCGAAATTAGAAATGTAGAAGTTCAGAACGACCGCCTGCGTTTCCGCCGTAACATTGAGCGTATCGGAGAAATCATGGCTTATGAAATGAGTAAGGAGTTTACCTACTCGGTAAAGAACATTCGGACACCTCTCGGAATCGCCCCAGTCAGCACTCCGGACAACCAATTGGTTATCAGTACTATTCTACGTGCCGGTCTACCTTTTCATCAAGGCTTCCTAAGCTATTTTGACGGAGCGGAGAACGCATTTGTTTCTGCTTACCGTAAATATAAGGATACACTGAAATTTGATATACACATAGAATATATTGCTTCACCACGCATTGATGACAAAACACTAATCATCACAGATCCCATGTTGGCAACGGGTAGTAGCATGGAACTCAGTTATCAGGCAATGCTGACCAAAGGTCACCCAGCCGAGATTCATGTAGCTTCCATTATCGCCAGCCAACAAGCCATCGAACATATCAAAAATATATTCCCCGAAGACAAGACTATTATCTGGTGTGCCGCTATTGATCCTGAAATCAACGAACATTCTTATATCGTTCCCGGATTGGGTGACGCAGGCGACCTTGCTTACGGAGAAAAGGAATAATCCTTTAGAGACTTTTCCGATACTGTTGTGGCGACATCCCCATTTGCTTCTTAAAGAAAGTACCAAAATAGGAGGCATTTGGGAAGCCAAAGTCATTGGATATTTCCTGAATATTTTTTTGAGTATTTTTAAGCAAGGAGATACATTTACGTATAATCGCCTTAAAAACGAGTTCCTGTACCGTATATCCACAGATACTTTTAGATATAGCAGACAAGTATTTGGGTGACAGACATAATTTATCTGCATAAAATTCGACTCCCCGCTCCTGCATATAATGCTGCTCGATCAGTTGAATCAAGCGGATAAAGGTTTCACGCTTACGCCCTCCCGCATCTCGTCTTTCACCAACAAGTTTACGATTATAAATAGAGCAAATCCGGTATGTCAGTGCAAGCAGAAGCAGCTTCTGTTCATAGAACTTAAATGAATTCTCTTCAGGCTGCAAAGCACTATCCAACAAAGACATATATTTCAGAATATCTTCCTCCTCACCGGTATTCCACACGCAAGAAGGGGCTTCAGATGTCAACCGAGAATACATATACATGGAAACAACCAGATTACCCATAATATCCCGAATAGGATCTATCTGATAAAACAACATCTGTATTTCCAAATCCCTAGATTCTTCGAGGATCTGAAATTCACCATCTTCAGGAATAAACAAACTTTCACCCGCCTTAGCCAAATGTTTCTTCTGATTGAGTAAAAACAAAAACTCTCCTTGTCCACAAACAATCACCCCCAACCCCTTCATACGAAAAGGTGCTTGCAGCGGGGAGGGAAAAGTCACAAATATTCCTCTTGAACTACATATATTTTTTCCGTTTAGCAAATCGCGTTCAAACTGCAGCAAACGATCTCGTCCAATTCCCATTATAACAACATATTAACAGAGTACTACTAAAAACGGCACTAAGTTAACAATTTTCGTTTAGGATAAGGAATAACAAGCACAAATATCATACAAATTAATCCACCATAGATCGTCCATCCCGCCATTTCTTTAAGAGCGGAAAGTGTAGCCTGCACCTGAATACGGCCTTTGGTAGATATGGCGGCCATATTACGGGCTTCCGTCTCACTCTTCCCCTGATATTTCATTCCTTGCACCGTACCGAGAAAAGAAGCGGAAGCATCCGGATTAAGCAGGTCCACATTCTGTGCATAACGGGTTACATAATGTTGTTGCCGTTCTTGCAATACATTTGTATAGAGTGCTCCTCCAATGCTCGGCCCCACAACCATACGCACGGTAAGCATAATGCAGATCCATGTGGAAAGATATTTAAAGGGCATACGTTGGTTAGCATAGGCAGCTGTCAGCGCATACAAAATCATCATACCCGTGGCACGGATAATAACCGCATATTTCAAACGCTCATAAACTCCTGCGGTCTGCACTTCAAAATACATGAATACGGCAGACAAAGACAGAAAAAAGAATCCCATAGCAAATAGATACTTAAAATGCAATCCTTTACTTCCCAACGCCATAGCAAGTACAGCACCAATAGCATACCCTACCATGCACCAGTTACCCAACGCCGCATTCTGTAAATTATCAATATGCATACCGACCCCCGCAAACACATTGACAAACATTGCACTGGAGTTTATCACCATCAACAACAAATAAAGTAATGCTCCCATACGTATGGTACGCAGTTTAAACGCATCCAACAATACATAAGGAGAGCGGCGCCTCGCATCCATATAAAGAAATATTCCCGCAAAAAGAATACTGACAGCCGTCGCCCACCGGATGGACTCATCATCATACCAATCGAGTACTTTCCCATAGACCAACACATAAGTGAGGCACGTCAAAGAGACGCAAAACGCTGTAACATTGCCAAATTTACGAAAATTAATAGGAAACCGTCCCGGAAACTTATAATTCGGCATAGTTATAAAAAGAAGTAAAATAGATACCAGCAGAATCCCCATCATAAAATAGTATACATATTTCCACTCATATTCAAAGGACAGCCAGGCCGTCAGCGCCGTACCTGACTGTCCCAGAATCATAAAAAACAGATAAACTGCCGGTTGACTCACACACCGGTCAATATCCAGCTTATTCCATCCGGAAGCGTCTTTCGGTTCCAAACCGGGAGTAATGTTGCGGGTAGCTTCCATACCACCGGCATACCAAATGAGCGTAAACAAATTGACCATCATCAGCACCATGCGCAAAAAGCCTGTCAAAAGACTGCAAAGTGCCAACAGAAAAACACTATCAGTCTTTGCACAGATATAGCTGAATATATACATGAATGCAAACCCGACAATACACATCATCTTTTCCCGCCGCACACATACCAGTTGATAAAGGAAGGGAGCAAAAGCCGCCATACCTATCGAAGTTACAAAGTTGGCAAACTGTATATGTTCGGAGATAATACCAAGCCCACTCATCATTTCGGTACTATTGACCGAATAAACCCCACCTACCGTAAGAATCGGCAGAAAGAAGAACAAAAGAATTATAATACCCAACGGCTTGGGCATCCAACTGTAAAAAGGATAGTTTTTAGGATAAGAGGGCATTGGGTTTAATAAAAAATTATAAATTAAAAATTAAAGAAGGAGATATAGTGCGGGAGGAGGTGGTAGGTAATTAGAGTTTAGCTTTCACCACTACCATCATACCGGCAGCCAATCGTTCATTATCCTCTTTGGACAAATCGGTAAAATCAATTCGCACCGGAATACGCTGCTGAATCTTCACAAAGTTGCCTGCTGAATTATCCGTTGGTACTAATGAATATTTGGATCCGGTAGCTCCGGATATGGAGGTCACCTTCCCTTTGAATTCTTTATCACTGATCGCATCTACCGTAACAGATACCTCTTGTCCAATACTCAGATTTTCTATCTGTGTCTCCTTATAATTAGCCACAATCCATTTTTGCGTATTGGGGAGAATATACGTAATAGTCTGTCCGGCTGCAATAAATTGCCCCTCTTCTAAAGAACGACGTCCCAGTTTTCCATCACATGGAGCCACCACAACCGTATAAGAAAGATTCAAACGTGCCATTTCGAGTGCAGCCGTTGCTCTTTGGATGGCAGCTTCAGTACTCACACGGCGATAAGACACTTCATCCACACCGGAAAGAGCTGCCTTTTTCTGTCTTTTCACAGCCTCCAGCTTCTTACGTGTAGCTTCATAGTCCGTGACAATCTGTTCCAACTGAATGGGAGTAGCCGCTTTCCGTTCCACCAGATTCTCATATCGCTTCCTGTCTTTTTCCAACTTCGCCAAACGCACCTCAATCTCCGCGATAGACGCGTCATAAACGGTTGCTGTTGTCTGTGTTGTATTGAGTGTCGCATTGATAACCGTTGCACCGGCTTGCGCATCTTTCAAAGCAGCCTCCGCTTCCATTACCCGAATCTTATATTCACGATCGTCAAGTACCAGTAACGTATCTCCCTTACGTACCTCCTGATGCTCGGTAAAATAGATTTTGTCAATATAGCCGGATGCACGCAAGTTGATAGGCGACACATATTGTTCTATCTGTGCATCGTTACTAGTCTCCGTCTGACTATAATTCAGGAAAAGACAGATCACTTCAATCACTCCCCAAACGATAATAGCCACTCCCAAAAGGCTGACTGCTATCTGCCACCGACGAAGTTTCTTCATCTTCTTCGCTTTCTCCTGATGAGTAGCGGAAGGAATATTATTTTCCATTGTTTCCATATTTATGATTATTATTTGACTAATGATTCGATTTGTCCGGTCAGTTTCAACAACATTAGGTTAGTGATCCGGTAATTATAGTGCGCGCTAATATAATTATTCTGCGCCTCACTCATTTGCATCTCATCCTGCAACACTTCAGTCATAGAAGCAATTCCTTCACGGTAACGGTCGGATGTGACCGTATACACATCTTCCGCCAACAAATAATTATCCTTCTGCTTCTTAAAGTTACGCTGATTGTTCATCAAGTCGTTCACGGCATTCAGATACTGAGTTTGCAGACTCTTCCGGGCATTTTCCCATGCCAACTTACTGTTCTCGATATCAATCATCGCCTTCTTGATTTTATATGTCTTATCCAGCCCGTCGAAGATAGGAATACGCAACGTCAGTCCCAACCCGTAAGAGCGGAACCAATGGTTGGATGGGCCGGAGTGAAACCAGTGGTAGCCTTTATCCGTATAAGCAGCATATCGCCAACTACCCGTCAAGCTAAGTGAAGGTATATAACCGTTACTAATTATCTTCTTTTGTTTCTCTGCCAGTTGTACTTGTGATTGTGAAAGTTGAAGTTCATAAATATTTTCCGACAAACCGGTCAAAGCCACTGTAGTAATACTATCGGTATTTACCGGTGTTAATACAAACTCCTTTTCAGCCGGATAATCCATTATATATTTCAACATATTCAACTGCTGTTTCATCATAGCCTGCGCATTGTCATATTGTACCTTCAGATTTTCCAAATTTATATTCACTCTTTTCAGATCGACTTCCATAGACATTCCGTTATCAAAAAAAGCTTGCGTAATATCCCTCAATTCTTCCAAACGAGTGATATTAGCTTTTATCAGTACTATCTGTTCGGCCGTAACCTGTCCGAGATAATACATCTTACTGATTTGCATAATGATATCCTCCCTAGCCTTTCCATAAGACAGGCGGCTGATTTCCTCCATCACCTTAGCTATGGACATAGAGGTATAGAGTGTCTGGTTGAAAAGCGGCATTTGCATTTCTAACCCCGCATTGGCAGTATGCTGCAATGTTTTCGTAATATTATAAGGGACACCATAAGAAGAGCCGTCAGTAACGGACACAGGTGGATCAAAATTGTTATTATAACCGGCTATCACCGTTATCTGTGGTAATAACTTCGACCGGTTCTCAGATACGCCATACTTGCTTTTCTGTATTTCTTTGCGTTTCCCCTCCAACGACAAGTTATTGTCAATACCAATACGAAGGCAATCCTCTAATGTCAGGGTCTCCACCTCTTGCGCTTTTCCGTCCACAACAAGTAAGGAAAGAAAAGAAAATATGAATAGTAGTCTTCTCATAATATATATGCTATTATTGGCTGCAAATTTAGCAGCTTATGACATAATAAGAGTATCCACAAACTATTTGTTTATATTCATATTTTCCCTTTTCGAGCAATAATCTACCCAAAACCGGACTATTCCGGATATACTGCATAGAAAAACAAAACGACTCTCTTCCTTTCGGAAGAGAGTCGTTCCTATCAAACTCAGCTACTTTTTCATATATCACCGGGGAGTTCGCCGAATCGTTCAAGATCTTTCTCAAGAAGGAGTTGAGACGCAGGAACGGGCACATGAATCATTGCTTGTGCTGGCCCAACCGGCTCATATATATCGCTGTAGACAGGAAAGTATTGTGGCCCAACCCGATAAAAGATATGGCATACGAGAAGAAAGAAGCACCTAAATTAAAGCATATCAGCCGCAGTGAACAGAAACGGATGACGTAAATCCCGATGCCCGACCTGATGATGGAACTGGCGCGCAGGGTGTTCATCTTCCCTCGCTGACCGGTCTGGCCTACGTGGATACGAGGGCTCTCCATCACCGTCACATCGGAATAACCTCGGAAGGAAGAATATTAAGGAAAACATGAGAAGCAAGCACGACCGGCAGGAATAGTCATGGATAGTCGTTTTGTGTCATATGGGGAGGAAAAAGAAAACTGAAGCGGGTCTGGATTCACGCCCCCCTTTGGGTATGTGAAAGAAACGTTGCGATGAAAGAAAAAACTCCTTTTCGCACATGGATGAAACAATGCCGGAAGTCCGGCAATAAAAAGATGTGGCTTCTCTAACCCGAGTAAATGCCATGATTACAGACTTCTTTTTGTTCCTATACCATCAGACCGGTTACCTTCAGGTTAACAACTTATCCAACCTATGATAGATCCGGATGTGAAAAGATTACTTTGACTGACTATTACAATATAATAAGTAGAATCATGTCAAATCTACTGTCTGCTATTGTCTGTTGATAACGGCTGGCAGTAGAACAAACTTTCGTTAAACCAATACGTTCATTCTTTATTATCAAGTTTTTAGGCTACCTTTGTATTTTATTAACTTATTTACCAAACATTATGGGACTACTCAAACCG
>NZ_JACOOB010000027.1:0-38932 GCF_014287315.1 Bacteroides sp. NSJ-39
TTCTACAAAAAAGATAGAAGACTGGGAGAGTTGAACGAAAAAATCAAGAGAAAAGCTCACGTAAAGCAAAGCTTTTCTCTTGATTTTTTAGAAAGAGGAACATTTACTGAATATCCCTATTGAGCACTAAAAGTCATTTGTTTTACCACTATTAACATTATTGTACGCTACTATTGATTCTGCTGCTATCAGCACCGGAAAGTCACATTCACCACATTCTTTTGATTCCTTATATCCATATTTTTTCAATAAGAAAACTCTCAATAAATGTAATAAATCTTCAAAGGTTTGTTGACGCACTTTAGGCTTAAGCTGACATTCCCAGATAACGATTACATTCCATCCCATAGCTTTTATTTTCGCTCTGGCTTTTGCATCCCGTTCTCTATTTCTATTTATTTTCTCAAACCAATATTCAGAATGGGTTTTAGGAGGGACATAAATCGGACAATTCTCATGCCCATGCCAAAAACATCCATGTACAAAAATAACACTTCTATACTTTCTCAAAACAATATCAGGAGTACCTGGCAATCGTTTCACATTAACTCTAAACCTAAAGCCTTGTTTGAATAAGTATCTCCGAACAAGTATTTCCGGTTTAGTGTTTTTGCTACGAATCTTAGACATTACGTAACTTCTCTTCTCTTTTGAATATACGTCCGTCATAACAGTTTTCCATTTATTCAGAACAAAGATAATTGATATTTATTATTTCTCAAAAAATAGACTCCATTAATACTTTGCACACAAATTGCACACGCATCCCGAAAAAAGAAGAAAAGGAGTGATTACGGATGAAAAAGAAATATTATCTTTGCCATTGATAAAGAGCCACTTAAGCAAGAGCATGAAGCGCTAAGAAATAGGAAGACATCGGTTAGTGCTCGATTCATAATCATGAGGTCCCCGGTTCAATCCCGGGTCCCGCTACTTGATAAGAATAAGGCATTTGAGAGGCTTCCACTCTTGGGTGCCTTTTTCTTTTATACATCAATTGGTGCCGGTTTACACTATGGTTTACACCAACGCAAATCATATATCAATCAGATTAAACATCTGTCAAATTCAATGTGGCAAGGTTCAACATATTAAAAAAAATAGCCTCAACTTACAAAAAATTGAGGCTATCGAAATATCACTTAAAAAGTCTCTCTATTCCCATTCTATAGTCGCATTAGGTTTCGGAGACATATCATAACAAACGCGATTTACATTCTTCACTTCTTTCAGGATACGGTCTGTTATCTTCATCAGGATAGGCCATTCTATCGGTTCGATAGTAGCCGTCATAGCATCTACCGTGTTGACAGCGCGAATAATCACCGGCCAATCAAAAGAACGGGCATTATCACGTACACCAACAGATTTAAAATCGGGTACTACTGTAAAGTATTGCCATACCTTTTTATCCAATCCGGCAATCTGAAACTCTTCACGCAAAATAGCATCGGACTCACGTACAGCCTCCAAACGGTCACGCGTTATAGCACCTAAACAACGTACGCCCAAACCTGGACCAGGGAAAGGTTGACGGTAAACCATCTCATAAGGCAATCCCAACTCCAAGCCACAAGCACGAACTTCATCTTTAAATAATTGGCGCAACGGCTCCACAAGCTCGAACTTAAGGTCTTCAGGCAGCCCACCTACGTTATGGTGAGACTTCACCATTTTAGCAGTTTTCGTTCCACTTTCCACAATATCCGGATAAATAGTCCCTTGCCCCAAGAAATCAATACCATTCAGCTTACGTGCTTCTTCTTCGAACACACGAATAAACTCACCACCAATAATTTTACGTTTCTGTTCCGGATCTTCCACACCTGCCAGTTTATTCAAGAAACGATCGGTTACATCTACATAAATAAGATTTGCTTTCAACTGGTTGCTGAATACCTCAACCACATCTTCAGACTCTCCCTTACGCATCAAACCATGATTAACATGTACGCAAACCAGATTGTTACCAATTGCCTTCAGAAGTAAAGCAGCTACCACAGAGCTATCAACTCCACCCGACAGAGCCAACAATACTTTCTTATCGCCCACCTGACGCTTAATCAACTCTATCTGATCATTGACAAAGTTCTTCATGTTCCAGTTAGCTTCAGCTTTACAAACATCGAAAACAAATGATTTCACTGCCGCCTTTATAGCCTCAATATCATCCGCAAATTCTGCCAACTTCACTTCACAAGTTGCTTTATCGTGACCTGCAGCCATGACGGGAATCCCCAAAGTATAGATAGCTGGATTTACATCAATAGCAACGCCATCAATTACATTATTCGGTCCACCATTAATTATAATACCCTTTACATTGGGCAATGCTTTCAGTTCTTCCACTGTGATATCGTGAGGATAAATCTCACTATAAACTCCTAATGCACGGATGGCGCGAGCCAACACCGTATTCTCATGACTACCCAAGTCAAGGATAACAATCATATCCTGCTTCATCTGATTTTGGTTGTTTTTTAAGTTATTGTATTGTTTATTATTCACTATCGTTTCCAAACGGTCTGCAAATATAAAGATTTTTAGAGAGACTATAATACATTGATTCTCTAAAGTTTCAGAACAGAGTCGCGTTTTTTTGCTGTTATATTATTCCAAAGAAAAAAATGAAGTTATACAGACAAGCAAAAATAAAAAAAGAAGCATTCACAAACACTATAGAGTTTGAAAGGCTTCTTTTATCCTAGATATTTTATACATTTGCTGCATAAAACATAATATTTCACCATGAACGAAGAGAAAAGTTCCTTTATAAAAGGTATAAATGAGCAACACCCAGCCGCTTATCATCAGCTTTATAATGAATATTATAAAGCATTGGTGTTGTATGCCATCAACTTTCTCTCTTCCCAACAAGCTGCCGAAGATATTGTACAGGATCTTTTTGCAACTATGTGGGAAAAGAAAATGAGATTCTTATCATTACCTTCTTTCCGGACTTATCTTTATAATTCTATACGAAATGCCTCTCTTAATTATTTAAAACATCAGAATGTAGAATCTCTCTATCTTGAACGCTTGGCAAGCACTTATCGAGAAATCACAGAAGAAGAAGATACCAACGAAGAAGAAGTATACCGGCTACTATTTCGTGCTATCGACAAATTGCCAATACGCTGCCGGGAAATATTCCTATTACATATGAATGGGAAAAAAAATGAAGAAATAGCTACTACACTAGGAATTTCGATCGAAACAGTAAAGACACAAAAGAAAAGAGCTATACAATCTATCAAAGAACAGATGGGCACATGCTACTTTTTACTCCCTTTATGTGACATTTTGTATAGTTCCAACTTTTTCTCTTAATCAAAATAATCTTTTTTATAAAGTTTGTACCTCTTTTCAATATCTAAGTTGTCTTATAAATAAACAATAAGACAATAAAAATATATGAAGGGTAAATTAAATGTAGAAAAATTAGTCGCTAAATATCTCCTTGGCGATATTACAGCTCTCGAAAGAAAACAACTTGAGGATTGGACCAAGAGTTCGCCAGAACGAAAAGAGTTTTTCAATCGTCTATGCACAAATATTGCTTTTCGTGAACGTTACGAAGCTTATTCACATATAAATTCTCATCTTGCCTGGGAACGATTCAAAAAGAAATATTGTCCCTCAATCATTTCAACTTACCTAAAATATGCTGCTATTTTAACAATTCCTATATTAATAATAACAGGGGGATGGTATTTTTCTACATCACCGCAGGTAGAAACTTTGAATAATTTTACTTTGGGAGATGCCATACAACCGGGAATTCCTAAAGCTACACTGATATTAGCGGAAAACAATAAACAATCACTTACCCCCACATATCCAATACCAGTCAAAGTGAATCATTCTACAACTGCCATAGCTCAAAATGGTACACTTATCTATCCGACAACCCCTAATATAAACGACACCCTCCATACAAAACAAAACGAAACTATAGAAAACAATACATTAACAACCGAACAAGGAAATGAATTTAGGGTAACTTTTGAGGATGGAACAACTGTACATCTCAATTATAATACAGAAATACGGTATCCTGTAAAATTCAGTAAGACCAAACGTATAGTTTACCTAAAAGGAGAAGCCTATTTTAAAATAGCTAAAGATAGCCGCCCTTTTTATGTTATCACTGATCATGGAACAATCAAACAGTATGGTACAGAATTTAATGTAAATACATTTATACCTGAACGAACAGAAATTGCATTAGTAAAGGGAAGCATCAGCATTATCTCCAAAGAAAGTGCACAAGAACAGTTTATTAAACCAGGACAACTAGCACATATTGAACAAAAAGGAAATAATGTCTCCATATACGATGTAGACCTCACTCCCTATGTAGCATGGAATGAGGGTCGACTCATTTTTGAAAATCGCACTTTGGAAAATATTGTTGAGATTCTAGAACATTGGTATAATGTTAATATTTCCTTTGGTACTTCCGAACTAAAACAACTTCGATTCACAGGAAACATGGATCGTTATGCTACCATCACTCCCATATTAAAAGCTATTGCACGTACTACAAATCTACAAATAAATATCAAAGACAGAGAGATATTAATCACAGACAATTAATTACTAATTAAACAACAAGAAAGAATGAGAAGAGCAAAATGTAGAGAAAGGATCAGAATACTTTCTCTAGTAATAGCCCTAGTACTATTACCTACAATGATGTTTGCCATCCCGGAAAGTGGCAAAAAAGTAACTTTAAATCTGGAGTCTGTTACTGTCAAAGAGTTTTTTGATGCTTTAAGGCAGCAAACAGGATTGAGCTTTGTCTACAATACAGAGCAGACAAAAACACTAAAACCGATCACTATTCATGTAAAAGATGAAACAGTGGATAATGTACTACGCACAGTTCTTAATGGCACTGGACTTACCTACAGTATGGAAAGGGATATTGTTACTATTTCCAAAACAGAACAGCAAAGTAATAAGCGTATAGCAACAGGTATCGTTTCGGACGAAGAAGGGCAACCTCTACCTGGTGTTAATGTTATTATTAGTGATCTGCAACGTTTTGCCATAACTGACAACAACGGTAAATATAACATAGAGATACCATTCAACACAGCCTGTACTATCACCTTTTCTTACATTGGAATGTCTACTCAACAAATAATGATTAACAGTGGACGGAATGATGTACGAAGAAATATTACTTTAAAAAGTGACACCAAGCTGGATGAAGTAGTTGTTACCGGTATTTATACCCGTAAAGCAGAAAGCTTTACAGGATCAGCAACAACTATTTCTAATAAAGACTTGATGCGAGTAGGTAATCAAAACGTGTTCCAAAGTTTAAAGAATCTTGATCCTACATTATATATTGCAGATAACTTTAATATGGGTTCTGACCCGAATACGACTCCAAACATGTCGATGCGTGGTACATCTAGTTTTCCTACGACTGAAACCAACTCATTAAAAAGCAACTATCAAAATCAACCTAATCAGCCACTATTTATTTTAGATGGATTTGAGACAACAGCGGAAACTGTTATGGATATGGATATGAACCGCATTGAGAGCATTACTATTTTAAAGGATGCATCTGCAAAAGCATTATATGGTTCAAAAGCCGCTAATGGAGTTATTGTCATTGAAACAAAACGCTTAACTGGTAATCAACAACGAGTCACCTACAATGGAAGTATTTCATTAGAAATACCGGATCTAACAAGCTACGACTTATGTAATGCCTGGGAGAAGCTGGAAGCAGAGCGTTTGGATGGAGTATATCACAGTGACGACAATGTTATACAAGAAGGACTGACAAGGCTATATAACGAACGTAAAAAAAATGTAATGGAAGGATTGGATACCTACTGGCTGTCCAAACCTTTACGTACAGGAATTGGGCATAAGCATAATTTAAATATAGAATTAGGAGATTCACAAAATCTTCGAGCAATTATAGATGTCACTTATAATCAAGTAACAGGTGTTATGAAAGGTTCTGATCGCCGTAATATATCAGGAGATTTCAACATCTCATATAGACGCAAGAATCTCATATTTAAAAATATTCTATCTATTTTAGTCAATAAAAGTAATGATTCACCCTATGGTAGCTATAGTGAATATAGTAGAATGAATCCATACTGGGCAGCTACGGATAAAAATGGTAATCTATTGCGTTGGGTAGAATTTCCAGATAATATTCAGACTCGTGTAGCCAATCCACTATATAACGCAACCATAGGTACCAGCTTTACTTCCAATTATTTAAGATTCACCAATAATTTCTATGCGGAATGGTATATTACTCCAACGTGGAAGGCTACAGTACGCTTAGGCATATCACAACAAAGAGATAAAGCAGATGATTTTTATCCAGCCAACCATTCTATGTTCAAAGATTATACGGCTGAAGAGACATTGATTAAACGCGGAAAATACATTCTAGAAAATGGAGAAAGCAATTCAATCTCAAGTGACCTTAATATTAATTATAATAAACTAATCGGAAAGCATACTATCTTTGCTAATGCGGGTTTCTTCATTTCAGAAGACAAATCTTCAGCTTATCAACATACAGCAGAAGGATTCGGTAATAACCAAATTGCAGATATAACCTTCGCACGACAATATGCAGAAGGAGTTACTCCTATTGGATATTCCAGTATAAACCGACAGGCTAGTTTTCTATTAGCTGCATCTTACGATTATGACAATCGTTACTTAGCGGATGCAACTATTAGAGAAAGTGCTTCCTCTTTATATGGTTCAGACAATCGTTGGGCTAACAGTTGGTCTTTTGGCGTAGGTTGGAATCTACATAACGAAGCTTTTATAAAAAATCTTGCTTGGCTTAAACAATTTAAGCTCCGCGCTTCCGTAGGACTTACTGGTAATCAGAACTTCGATACCAATGCAGCACTTGCAACCTATAAGTATTACACAGGAATAAGTTATGGAGGATTTACCGGAGCATACCTAAGCAATATGCCTAATCCTAAACTCAAATGGGAGCAAAAGAAAGATTACAATATAGGATTTGATATGCGTATTGCAAAATTATCTTTAACTTTCGATTATTATTCCGCAGATACGAAAAACATGTTGACCAATGTATCTATACCCACTTCTACCGGCTTCGCTATAGTGAAAGACAACTTAGGCTTAGTACGCAATTCTGGAGTAGAAACCAAAGCGAACTATACTGTGTGGCAAAATAAAAAAGGATTTTTCAATGTATATGGAACATTTACATATACTAAGAATAAAATTATACGTCTATCTGAAAGTATGAGAGCCTACAATGAGAAAATGATGAAAATGGCAGAAAAAGCAGATCAATCTGCCCCTGTGTTAATGTATCAAGACGGACTTTCAATGAATACGATATGGGCAGTACCTTCTGCAGGCATTGATCCGCAAAGTGGAAATGAAATCTATATAAAGAAAGATGGTTCTTATACCTACAAATATTCTGCCAACGATATGGTCGCTGCAGGAGATGCAACTCCCAAATATCGTGGAACAGCAGGATTCACAGCTGAATACAACGGTTTTGGCCTGAGTGCAACAGTGAGTTATCTCGCCGGATGTCAAATGTATAATTCAACATTAGTCGACCGTGTGGAAAATGCTGATATTACCTATAACGTAGACCGTCGTTTACTGCAGGGGCGTTGGACTACTCCAGGACAACAAACGCAATATAAGAAATTCAATTCTTCAACAAGAACCCGCGCAACTACGCGTTTTGTACAGGATCGTAAAGAGCTCAATTTATCCTCTATCAGCGCATACTATGAGTTTCCGAGTTCTATTTATCAGAAATTATATATGGAACGTTTACGTCTCTCATTTTATATAAACGATATTGCCACATTCTCTTCCATCAAAGTAGAAAGAGGACTAAACTATCCATTCGCAAGAACAATGTCTTTCTCATTAAACGCCACATTCTAAAAAAGGAAATACAGTTATGAAAAAATATTTATTGCCAATATTAACAGCAATTGTAACATTGACCTCGTGCAGCGACTGGTTTGATGTTACTTCCAACTCTGAAATTAGAGAAAAAGATCACTATAGCACAGAAACGGGATTTCAACAATCTTTAATAGGTTGCTATATTGGCATGGCAGATGATGCTTTATATGGGAAGACTCTGTCATGGCATGCATTGGAAATATTAGCTCACCAATTCACTCTGGTTAATGAAACGAGCAGTACTCAAGTAGAACACCAACTCCAATCCTATTTATATAAAGGTGTCTATATAAATACTATTATTGAAGATATTTGGGCTAAAAGCTATAATGTTATAGTTAATACAAATGAAGCACTCAAAAATATAGACGAAAAAAGAGATATTTTTGACGACACTAATTATCATGTCATCAAAGGAGAGCTCTTAGCTATACGAGCCTATATACATTTAGATCTGCTCAGACTCTACGGATATGGAAATTGGGCGAACAGGAGTACCCAACTAAACGACAAATTAACAATTCCCTACGTCACTACTGTATCTAAAGATATTACCCCTCAAGCAACAGGAGCCGAAACATTAACTTATATACAAAACGATTTAAAAGAAGCGGCCGACTTGCTCCGAGAGTATGATCCTATCACTAAAAAGCATGGTGAGGATTTTTATGCAGGAATAAACACAGAAGGTTTTTACAAGAATCGTACGCTTCGTCTAAATTACTACGCAGTAAAGGCATTACAAGCCCGTGCCTATTTATGGGAAGGTAGCCAGGAAAGCAAAGCGAAAGCACTGGAAGCTGCAGAAGAAGTTATATCCTTTATTGATAAAGGAGGCTTTAATAGCAAAACTTTAAATACCTACGTCAATTTACTGAAAGCAGGGGAAATCAATGCGAGCAATACATCTTTAGCTAATGAACAACTTTTTGCTCTATCGGTTCCTCAATTAACAGACAAGCTCGCATCTTATATACTCCCCAATTATCAAGATCAAAATGTACAAGCAATGTATCTACAGAAGGATGCAGCATTAGATCTGTATGAAAATATATCTACTGACGTTCGTTTCACTCAACTATTAACTCAAAGCAACTCTGCCACTACTGCCGGATATACTCCCCTAAAAGTATATCAAAGCTCATCGCTGTCAGAGTACAATAAAGACAAACTTTCATTAATACGTCTGCCGGAAGTATATTACATCGCATCGGAATGTTGTGCCAGTGCTACAATTCCAAACACAACAAAAGCTTTGAAATATTTAAATACAATTCGACAAAACAGAGGTATCTATAATGATTTGGAAAATCTAGAGCCTATTGATATTCTTACAGAAATAGGGAAAGAATACCATAAGGAATTCCTATCTGAAGGGATTATGTTCTATTATTATAAAAGAACTAATGCAACCACTATACCCAACTTTAGTAAAGAAATGAGTGATACTGAATACCTACTTCCTTATCCAGATTTTGAATTACAATCAGGTCGCGTTCAATAATTTAATTATACTCTTATGAAAATAAAATATTTATTATCAGCCGTACTTTACGTACTATTTGCTATTTGCATTACAAGCTGTGAGAAAAGTGATATTTCTTATTATAATGAAGAAAGTGCTGCTGTCAGGTTTCCTGTCCACAACACCAGTTTTCCCGACAATATACTAGGATATAATGAATTAGATGAAACCTTTTATATTTCTTATTCCTTTTTAGATGCGGGTACTAGCGATGAAGGGTCAATTATTTACGATATTCCAGTCACACTAATAGGGAATGTCAGTAGTAATGCAAGAAACATTAATTACATTATTGACTCAAAGATTTCTACGGCTCCAAAAGAAAGCTATGAAATCATAGAAGCGGTTATTCCCGCCAATAAATATACAGGCCATATTCGTATAAAGTTATATAATACAGACGAATTAGAGAACACCACTTATATATTGACATTTTTACTAACTAACTCCGATGAATTATCTGCAGGCCCTAAAGAGTATATAACATCACAACTTAGTTGGAATAATCAAATCCCGTCTCCTCCTAACACTGTATATACTCGAACATACAATATGATAATAGCAGGTGAAAACAACTTTTTATCAACAAGCAATAACAGTTATAGTAATAGAGCATTACGGGTAATTGTAGACGCATTAGGCTGGACTAACTGGGATGACGCTAGCGCCCATAATGGATTGCATAATACTGACGGCTATAAATATTTGCCTAAATATTCTTTTATATACAGCGACAACTCATATCAAGCTTACTCTGCAAAGGTAGGAGAATATATAAAACAATATAACATAGAACACCCTAATGATCCATTAGTACACGATGGAGGAAAAAATATCGGTAAACCTATTCAAAGTAGATTTCATTAAAAAAGAAAAATCATGAAAAGTAACATCAATTATATGCTCATTTTATTCCTATTAAACATATTTAGTTTATCAGGATGTTATGATGATAAAAGCACCTTTGCCAATAATTCTATAGAATATGTCACTATTGACACAACTGGAATATCAAAATTACAATATGTAGGTTATCAGGAACAACTGGATATTACTCCAAAAATTCAACCTGAAAAACCTGGACTTCAGTACCAATGGGCATTGACCGACATACCCAATTCAGCGGGTGAACTAGAAGTTATCAGTACTGAAAAAGAACTCCATTACATTATGAATCGACCAGTTTCAGCCCAACCTTATTACTTATTACTGACTGTAACTGATACAGAAAATGGAGAACTGCAAAACACTTGTATATGGACAGTATATGTACAAGGAACTTTTACCAGCGGCCTACTTGTCGCAGATTCTAAGGGAGAAACTTCCGATTTTACTTATATCAAAAATCAGACAGTTTCCGAACTATATGACAAAGAAGAGAAAATATATCGCCAAATTTTGGAAACGGCCAATAGTATGCCTTATCCCGGTATTATAACCTCCATGGCTTTCAATAATTTTAGTAATAAAACTAATCAAGTCTGGGCAATTACCTCCGAAGGTTATTGTAGTCGTTTTAATTGCCAAGATTTCTCCGAGAATGGCAACTCGGACTCTGAGAGTCTACTTCCTTTCAAACCGGAAGGATTTAAATTTATTTCTTTTTTCAAAGCTCATCAACGCTTCTTTGCTAATACCAATAATGGTATGTATAGTTTCATGCCACAAGCTGCCAATATATTCGCTGTTCCTGATGGCACAGTCGCTGGGTGTAACATTAACAACAATATATATGCCAATAATACTGATGAAAATAATGCTAGTTACTACCTTGTATGGTTAGACAAAGAAAAAGGTTCTTTTTTAGCTTACACCAGCCCCGGATTTAATCAATATGCTTGTAAAGGATACAAAGAAAATAATGCATTCAATCCCAATGATATGGGTAATCAATCAGCAGTTGCAGCAATTACTACAGAAAACGGCAAACAAACTGCATTCTGTTTAAAACAAGATGATACGGGTACATACGCAATCTATACCTTAAACAACTATGTAGCTGCTGTTACAGAATGGAATGAAGAATTAGGAGAAACTATTGAAATATCTCCCGCAATAGAAGCCACAGCTCAAAGCAAATACACTATACCTAATGAAGGGAAAATATTACTCGACCAAGCCGTATCTGTATTCTTTGCTAAAAAAGAAAACGTACTATATGTTGCTACCCAACAAGGTCTTTATGCAATTACTTATGGTATGGGAAATACAGCTACAGTTAATTCTGTTGCCAAATTCAACCCTGAAGCAGACGAAAACATTACTTTAGCTAAACTTTTCCAGCAAGGTTACTACACCAGAAACCTTCATAATGTTGTCGGGAACAATGCCAGTATGCCTGAACTTCCTTGGAATAATAAGGCAGTCATCGTAGCAACACAAAATAGCAATTCGGAAGGAAAGCTATATGTTATTCCTATGACATCACAAGTTGGAACAGGTAATTTAGACAATTCCAAAGCTCTCAAGTATGATGGTTTCAACAAAATCAATGATGTAATAACAATTAGTTTCTAATTTCGCATCTTATTAAAAATATAAATAACAGAGACTGATATGAGAAAAAAAATCCTCTTACTCGCAGTATTAGTGGTAGCCTCGGCTACCACTATCGATGCACAACGTAAATTTCCATTCTTTTGGAAAAAGAAGAAAACAAAAACGGAACAGACTACTCCGGCAAAAAAAGAAAGTGAATACGACAAACTATTTAAAAAGAAACATGAAACAGCAAAAGGGCTAATTACACTACACTTGCTAGACGGAAAAGTATATTTTGAGCTTCCTGTAGATTTAATCAATAAAGATATGCTCATTGGCTCCACCGTTACTAGTATTTCCGATAATGGCAATGCAGTAGTCGGTTCTAAACCGACCGATCTGCTCCATGTTATGTTTACACGCAATAAAACACATGTACAGTTACGTCAGGTAAACACTGACTATATTACCGGTAACACACAAATTGATGAAGCTTTACGCAAAAGTACACTGGGAGCAATTTTAAGCAACCAAAAGATTCAAGCATACAATAATGACTCTACTGCTATCATTTTTGATATGAGCAGCGTCTTCCTGGGCGACAATAAAAAGATGAGTCCCTTCGACAAAAATTCTATTTATGGAATGTATAATCGTACAGAGAATTATCAATCTGACTGCTCGTACATTTCACAAATCAAGGCTTTCAAAGATAATGTTTCTATTAAAAGCTGTCTGTCATATACATTCTCTGTCAGCAATTCACAAGGGACATCACTCATAAAAGACCGTCCATTCACCGCAGAAATGACACGTTCCATCATGCTGTTAAAAGAAAAACCTTACCGTCCACGTATGGCAGATTACCGGATCGGTGTATTTTTTACCGGACGCGAACAACTAGGCGAAGGAGCTAAAACGACCGCACCCGTTTACTATGCCAATCGATGGGATATACAACCGTCCGACACCGCCGCCTACTTACGTGGAGAGAAAGTGAAACCCACTAAACAGATTGTCTTCTACATCGATAATACTTTCCCGGAGAAATGGAAACCATATTTGCGGGAAGGAGTCACCCAATGGAATGAATTATTTGAACAGATTGGATTCAAAGATGTTGTAGCAGCCAAAGATTTCCCGACAGATGATCCGGAATTCGATCCCGACAATATCAAATATTCATGTGTCCGCTATGCTCCATCAAGCATTGAAAATGCAATGGGACCATCATGGGTAGACCCACGAAGCGGCGAAATCCTGAATGCCTCCGTATATCTATATCACAATGTCATCAAACTTATCAGCAACTGGTTGTTCGTGCAAACCGCACAAGCCGATAAAGATGTACGCACAGTCAATATTCCGGATGAAATGGTTGGAGATGCGTTGCGCTATGTACTTTCACATGAAATCGGGCACTGTTTAGGATTTATGCATAACATGGGAGCTTCTTCCACCTTCCCGGTAGATTCTTTACGTTCACCGGAATTCACGCAGAAGTATGGAACCACTCCTTCCATCATGGACTATGCCCGCTTCAACTATGTAGCACAACCTGGCGATAAAGAACGTGGCGTTAAATTGACTCCTCCCCGCTTTGGTGAATACGACAAATACCTCATTAAATGGACGTATACTCCAGTATTCAATGTTAATTCTGCAGAGGAAGAAGCAATTATAACAGGCAAATGGATCAGTGATGCCATTAAAGAGAATCCTGTGTACCGATATGGAAAACAACAAGTATATGGGGTTGTTGATCCCCGTTCACAAACGGAAGATATTGGTGACAACTCTGTGAAAGCAACTCGATATGGCATCAAGAACCTTAAGTATATTATGAATAATCTGGAAAGTTGGATTTCTGAAGGTGACGATACATACGAATACCGTGAAGATTTATTTATTGGTATCGTAGAACAACTTGCAATGTATGTTACCCATGTAGCAGGCAATGTAGGCGGCTATTTTGTCAACGAAGTTAAGGAAGGAGACACAATGCCACGTTTTGCACAGATTCCGAAGGCACAACAAAAAGAAGCCCTGAATTACCTATTCGAGATTTATAACGATCTGGATTGGCTTGACAACAAAAACTTGTTAACTAAATTCCCGGTTTCCGGTTCCCCTAAACAAACTATTCAAAACTTCATGTTGAGATATATACTGCCTGTACCTTTCCAGGTATCACAATACGAAGGATTAGAAAAAGATTCATTTACTGCTGCCGAGGCTTTCAACATGATATACAATTTTGTATGGAAGCCGACCATTTCCGGACGTACATTAACAGAATCCCAAATGAATCTCCAGAAACAATATATATACATGATGATGCAAACTGCCGGCTTCACAATCAAAGGAGCCGGGAAAGCATTGGCCGGAGAAAAGCTATTAGACATCAATCACCGCCAATTCGGATATACTTGTTGCCAGGGACATGCCATCAAAGAGGGTGTCATGCACAACCCTGTAGCAGGTTTTGAATGGAGACCGTTGAATCGTTTTTCTATGACAGCCAAAGTTACCCAGGCAGATGTATACGCATATATAGCTAAAGCGAAACAACTGATGAAGCAGAAGGCAGCCGGTGCATCAGGGAAAACTAAAGCTCACTATGAATTATTATTAAAGATGCTCGACATCAACTTAAAATAAAGGAGGGACAAAAGATGAAAAAACTATTTTTATGGTTAATGCCAATTTTGTTGATTATCGGATCAACAAATGAAGCCAATGCCCGCTCCAAAAAGAAAAAAGGAAAAGCAAAAACCGAACAACAGATTGACAGTGTTCAAAAGAAAAAAAGGAGTGTCTACGACAAGCTTTTCAAAGATAAGAAGAAACATACAGTCAATAAAGGGACAATCACAGTTCATCAGTACGAGGATAAGATTTATCTGGAACTACCGGTTGAATTAATGGGACGGGATTTTTTAGTAAATTCTGCCATCACTACTGCAAGTGACATTTCGCTGGCAGGCACAAAAGCTGCTCAAAGTAGGTATCTGATTATTGATAAAACCGATTCATTAATATTATTCCGAGATCCGAAATACAATGTTCGCCTCAACGAACAGGACGATAATCAAGAAGCGGCTTTTGCATTATCTCGTAGTAATGCTATTTACAAAGCATTTCCAATTGAAGGATACACCAGCGATTCAACGGCTGTTGTATTTAATGTCACTTCCTATTTCTCTTGTTCCAATAAAGATGTACTCAATCTTAGCGGACGCAGTTATGGAGGTATGCTCACAATTGTAAGTGCTTCCCCTCAAAGTAAAACATCTTTTGTGGACTCTGCAGACGCATTCGACAATTGTATCAGTATCACTCAAAACTGTACTGCAAAGTTGAGCATCAGCATCATGGGATTCGTCTCCAAAGAACAACCGGAATTAACCATGTCGGTACAAACGACACTAGCCCTACTGTCGAAAGAAAAAATGAACACCCGCGAAGCCAACCCACGTGTAGGAACAGGTTATATCGCATACACGGACTATCGTAATGAAAAACGTTTCAAGAAAGGATATTATGTAACACGACGTAATATAACGACACAACAACCTGTTGTTTTCTACATCGACACTCTGATTCAAGATAGCTGGGTAAAAGCCATCCAAAAAAGTGCAGATGAATGGAATATAATATTTGAAGACTTAGGAATAGGAAAACCAATCATAATAAAACCGTATGAGAAAGATTCAACTTTCCGTGCTAATAACCCAATGATAAATACGATTGCTTTCCTGAATAACAACAACTCGGAAGTTACCGCATACAATGTCACTGACTTACGCACTGGAGAAATCTTAAGTAGCAAGATAGGAGTACCACGCGACCTTGCCGTCAGTGTACGCCGTAATGGAGTATACCAAATGGCAGAGATTGATCCACGCTTCCGGACTTATTACATTGCCGATGAGGTGATCTGTGAAAATCTGACAGCACGTATGCTAAAAGCATTTGGCCTTAGTTTGGGATTGGCAACTAATTTGGCTGGTTCTGTAGCATATTCCCCTGAAGAACTGCGTTCTCCTGAATTTACTCAAAAATATGGTATCACAGCTTCAGTCATGGACAATGTATTATACAATTATCTGGCACAGCCCGGTGATAAAGAAAAAGGAGTGGTATTGATTGTCGACAAACCGGGTGTATGTGATGCATTTACGCTTAAATATCTGTATGCCGCCACCAGTGAAAATGAATCAGACACATTGAAGAAATGGGCTATGGAACACGATGGAGATCCACGCTATTTCTATGGAAAGCGTTCACCAGCTTATGCTACAGACCCGCGTTGCCAAAACTATGATTTAGGTAATGATCCGATAGCCTCTTTAGATGCACAAATTGCTCATGTGAAATATGTAGTTAAAAATAGTCCTGCCTGGTTTCACGACGATAATATTCCCAATGATTACCGGGAGCTATTTCCTGATTTTGTGATTATTGAATTAATCAATAAAACATTGTCACCTGTATCTTCTTATATCGGAGGTATTTATATCAATGAAGCCAACGAAAAAAGCAATGTACCTTCATATCAACCGGTATCGGCAGATATGCAAAAGAAAGTCTTACAAAAAATATTCAGTACCTTCTATGATTTAAGCTGGCTGGATTCTAATAAGGACTTTTTGCGTTTAGGTGGTGTTAATCCTGATATGTCAATATGGATTTACAATAACGGGTACCCAATAATGTCTTTAATGTTTCGTTTGATGCGTATGGGATTGAGTGTGGAGAAATCAACTAAACCTTATACCCAAGAAGCCTATTTGAATGATATAGAGAAACAATTATTCAAAGAAACTTTAAAGGGGAAACCTTTAAGTGCTCCAATGATTGCACAACTGTCTGTATATATCAGTTCTTTAAAAGGAATGTGTCCTACATTAAAGGCTATTGATAAGGCTGTATCAACAAAAGTTACTTCTATTGCTCTCAACGAGCAAACTAATCATAAGTTACAAGCATTAGAATTGCTGACAACTTTAGCCCCTATATCTGCAACAGAAAAACAATCTGGTATGGAACCTATGACTTCTGTTAATTTCTACTCCGGTACAGATATCGAAGCCATTTGCTATGATAAGTTGAAAAGTGCACGCCGCTATTTAACACAAGCCTGCGCTTTAGCCCGTAATGATATTGAGCGTGGAAAGTGCAATTATCTGATAAAGATGATAGACCGAGTCTTATAAACAAAATATTAATCTCTTAAATTATTGAGCTATGAAAAAAGTAATTTTCTTTTCACTATTGTTCATTACAACAATTGTTTTAGCACAAAATTTTGCAGGAAAAGTATCAGGAACAGTAACTTTTGAGTCTGATAAAACTCCTATACCTGAAGCAAGTGTAGTAGTAAAAGGAACAACCAATGGAACCATAACTGATATAAATGGAAAATATACTTTATCAAATGTACCTAGCAATGGGATACTCATTTTTAGCTTTGTTGGATGTGAAACTCAGGAAGTCAAAGTGAAAGGACAAAGAATTATAAATGTTGTATTAAAAGACGACAGTATGCCAACTGATACGATTTCACACAAGTAATATGAATACCGAGAGGATTGTTGTAAAACAACTGCAGGACACCCCAAACAGACTTTTACGACATCCTCTTATAACAAATTCAAAATGAAACGTACATTGTATTTTCATATCATTTTTTTTGTTTTACTCTGTATGCCCTTCCTTTAATGGCACAACAATACGGAAACTTATCCGGCACTGTAACCGAATGGAAAGGTGCTATAGGTATAGCCGTATCGAATGCAAACGTTCAAATCATTACATCCTTAAATGATACGCTTGGTACCGTAGTAGTAGGAGGCATCTTTTATTTCAAAAAATTACCTGTAGGCAAAACAGTGATTATTACTTCCTTAATAGGAAAGGAAACTAATAAACAACATATCATCATTATCGCTAATAAGGAAGTAACAGTAAATATAGAAATGCGTGAGAAGTCTACTCAACTGCAAGAAGTCGTAGTGAAGGGTAAAGTACCTATTGTAACAATACGTCAGGACACCTTGATTTATAATGCAGCAGCCGTAAATACAATGGACGGAGATGAAACAATGAAGATTTTAGAACAAATGCCGGGAGTGGAGGCTGGAAGTAATGAGGTTTCAGTAATGGGAAAGAAAATTACAAAGACATATATTGATGGCAAATTAATTTTTGGTCATAATCCTCTTGCAGCCCTGAAGAATCTCCCGGCTTATGATGTTGTCAACATTAAGGTTTTCGATGAATACCGTAATAAACATGCCAAAGAAGAAATATTAAGCGGTGACAAAATACGTGTACTTAACATTGAAACAAAAAGTAAACTTATAAATTCTACATCAGGACACTTACTTGCCAGTGGCGGAGCTAATCTGAATAAAAAAGATAAAGGAATAGGAAGTGATTTTCGGAAAGGTATAGGTGGTACAGGTAATTTCTTCTCCGAGAAATTTATTCTAACCGGAAATGCCTTTTATAACAACACAGGAATTCGTTCTAACCGGATCAATGATATATTAAATGCCGGCAATTCGAGCAATAATTATCAAGAGAACACATACACTAATGTAAATTTTGAATACAACAAGGAGTTGGATAACGGAATAAGTCAGTATTTCACTGGTGGGTATAGTATGGAAAGAAATGAAACTACTTCTATGGACCAAACACGGCAAGAGTATTTTCCAGCCGATACATACCAACAGCGCAGCTACAAAGACTCTACATACAATGAGTCCATACGAAACAATCATAGAGTATATTTATCATCCAATACAGGAAATATCCACTGGGGGAATCTCGAAACAAATCATGTTCTGGAGTTCAGAAAAGATAAACAGTATAATTTACAAGGAATAGAAAATATAGAAAATCATATACTAACATCTAAAAGTTCATTACACAATTCCGGTAAAAATAAAGTTTATGATTTGGATGGACGGATATATTATTACAATGCCATAAAACGAGTTTCTTATGGAACTTCTATCCATTATACATTCAATTCTAATAACGAACAATCCCAACGTATAGACACACTGGAAACCTCACAAACAAAACTTTTGCTTTCAATACCTGCTAATGATAGGAATGTTAATATTAACGGCTCCACACATATTAAATGGGCCTTAGACAAAAAGGACATCAATAGAATGTTCCTTATATTTCAATACGATATGGAGTATAGTCGAGGAGAGGTAAATCAGATTGGATGGAATTTGCTCAATCCGCTTCAACCGGAAATAGAAGAAGCCAATACATATAGTTATCGTAACCGGACATTATCTCATAAACCTAAGTTGACATTTAACGGGAAAATTTACAAAAATATTGCACTGATAGTAGACGCTTCTGCTGTCTTTTCTCGAATTAGCAGGGACGAAGCAACGACAGACAATTACGAAAAGACACTCTGCACTCCATTTTTGAATATAAATTTCATGAACCAATCCTTTATCAACAATTGGTCCTTGGGTTATATAATGTCAGGAGGACTTCCCTCCATTATCCAACTTCGTCCACAAGTAGACAACAGTAACCCTTATTTATTACGTAGTGGAAACCCTAATCTAAAATATACGCTCAGTCATATTTTAAATATTGGATACAATAAACTATATCCTAAAACAGGTGATATGCTCATCGGTGGTGCATCAATCAAATTAATAAAACGCCAGATCGTAGGACGCACCACTTATTTTCAAGAAAAGACTTCATTGCCGGAACTTAACTACACAGTTCCTGCATACAGTTCACTGATAAGTTATGAGAATATAAATGGATATGCAAATGCTCTCATTTTCTGTAGTTGGCGTCATCCCATTCGCTCCATTAAGTCAAGATACACAATACGAGCGGATTTTTCCTATTTAAAGAATCCATACTATATTGGTAATGAACAAGTAACAACACGAAGTTATTCACCTATTTTATCCAATTCGTTATTGCTCAATATAACTAAGAATATAAATATTTCGTTGAATACCAAAAGTGCTTACACTTATTCTAATAATAAAGAAGAAAACTATAAGATATTGGGACAAAACGTCGGAATGGAAATGAAAATAGACCGAATACTCAAAACTTGTTATTGGCATGCAACATACAGTTTTCAGTTTCTACAAAATTTTGGTACAACAGAGGACATCACCCGGAGCCATAAACTGAACTGCAATATCGGCTACAAATTGTTCAAAGGTAAAGCCGACATAAGCTTTTGCGTTTATGATCTACTCAATAAATTCAAGAATGTTAAAACCATGATGATGTCCAACTATATTGAGACTACTCATACTAATTACTTCGGACGTTATTTTACTATCAATTTAGCGTGGAGATTCAACAAAATCAAGTCAGAACGCAGTAATCTATCAGATGGCGGACTCAATGATATTATCAAGTTAGACTAACATTTTCGCCTATTTTACAAAAAATCATGTGATAACTAAATAAAGAATCTATCAATCATTTAAAATAATAATTATGAGTACTCCTATTGTCGAAGTCAAGCATTTATCCCATCGTTATAGTGTCGATTGGGCCATTCGCGATATCAATTTTTCTATTGAAAAAACAGGAATATTAGGTCTGTTAGGGTCTAATGGAGCAGGTAAGTCCACCACTATGAATATCATCTGTGGAGTTTTAAATCAAACGGAAGGGGATGTATTTATCAATGGCATCGATCTACGAAAAAATCCGGTTGAAGCAAAAAAACATATTGGTTTCTTACCTCAAAAACCACCTCTCCATCCGGACTTGACTGTCGACGAATATCTCATACACTGTGCCACATTGCGGAGAATGGAGAAATCTAAAATTCGTGAAGCTGTAGAAATAGCTAAAGAACGTTGCGCTATTGCCCATTTTAGCAAACGACTGATAAAGAATCTTTCAGGCGGGTATCAACAAAGAGTAGGAATTGCACAGGCTATTGTACATAATCCTCCATTCGTAGTACTTGATGAACCTACAAACGGGCTTGATCCTAACCAAATTGTCGAAATACGCAATCTGATTAAAGAAATTGCTGAAGATCATTCTGTCCTACTCTCCACTCATATCCTGTCGGAAGTGCAAGCTACCTGCAATGATATTCGCATGATTGAGCATGGTAAAGTCGTATTTTCAGGTAGCATGAAAGACTTTGATAACTATGTGGTTCCAAGTAGTTTCACCGTTACATTTGCCCTTCCCCCTTCTATAGAAGAACTAGCAAAGATAGAACATGTGTTGAATATAGAAGAACTCTATCCCGGTACATTCCGGATACGCTTTGATGACGATGAAAACATAACTGAACGAGTAGTAGCCTTAAGCATACAAAACGGATGGCGGCTGAAAGAAATCACGATGGAACGCTGCTCTCTTGACATAATCTTTGCACAACTATCGGGAAAACTTAAAAATAATATCTAACATGACGGATTTAAAGATTATAATGCGTATTGCCCGAACCGATCTGGCTATTTTATTCTATTCGCCGATTGCATGGTTCATATTGATTGTTTTCTCATTCCTGACAACAGCAAGTTTTACGTCATTGATGGAGAATATAGTGACCGACTATGATCTGTCAGGCGGCAAGGAAGCATCTTTGAGCGGTATCTGCTTCTTAGGTAGTTACGGCTTTTTGTCCTCCGTCGTATCAAACATATACATCTATATTCCATTGTTGACAATGGGACTCATCAGTCGCGAAACGGCATCGGGTTCAATCAAACTGGCATATTCATCCCCAGTCACCAGTGGTCAGATCGTATTAGGTAAATATCTTGCAGCCATCGGATTTGGTTGCTGTCTGATGCTTGTCCCGATAGCCAGTGCCATTTATGGCAGTTTGGTAATCCCTTCTTTTGATTGGGCTCCTGTACTAGTCGCCCTTCTAGGACTCTATTTATTAATATGCGCCTATTGCGCTATCGGGCTCTTTATGTCCTCACTCACGACTTATCAAGTAGTAGCAGCAGTTGGGACTCTTATTATATTAGCTATACTGAATTTTGTAGGAAATATCGGCCAGGAATACGATTTTATACGCGAACTGACTTATTGGCTGTCAATAAACGGAAGAACAATCGATATGCTGAATGGAGTAATCCGGAGTGAAGATGTGATTTATTTCGTGGTCGTAGTAACCCTTTTCCTGACATTTACCACTTTCAAACTTACATCCGACCGGTGCACTATCAGTCGTTTCCGGCAAGCAATCAGCTATCTGGGATTTTTTGTCGCAGCAATGGCAATTGGCTATTTCACTTCACGTCCGGGAATGATTAAGGTATGGGATACAACACGCACTAAACTAAACTCACTTACCGAAAATAGCCAACACGTATTAGCAAAATTGACAGGACCGGTAACTATTACCAATTATGTTAACCTACTTGATAACAAATCATATCGCTACCTCCCTATCATGAAGAAAGCGAATGAAACAATCTTCGAACCTTATTGTCTCGCTAAACCGGACCTGCAAGTGAAATATGTCTATTATTATGATTTCGCCCCCAACGGCGTTGCAAATAATCCTAAGTTTCAAGGCAAAACAGTAGATGAGATACGTGATTATATGACCATGATTTATAACTTGAATCCTCATTTATTCAAATCCCCGGCAGAAATCCGCCAAATCATCGACCTGCGTGAAGAACAAAATACATTTGTTCGCATTATGGAAACACAAGATGGAAAACGTACCTTCATCCGTGATTTTGAAGATATGGATGCAACGCCATCCGAAGCGGAAATTACAGCAGCCATCAAAAAGATGATTTCAACTCCTCCCACTGTTGCCTTTATCAAAGGAGACGGTGAACGTGAGGTGTCCAAATCCGGTGACCGCGATTATAGCAACTTCTCCATTGAGAAATATTCTAGAGCCGCCTTAATTAATCAAGGCTTTGATGTCTGCGAGATCGACATTTCTCACGGAGACACCATTCCTTCCCTAATCAATATCGTGGTCCTTGCAGAAATGAGAACCCCGCTTACAGAAAAAGGAGAAAATCAACTGGAGGCTTACCTGGCTCGTGGAGGTAATTTATTTATTCTCACCGATACAGGCAGGCAAGAAGTTATGAATCCTTTTTTAAGCAAACTCGGTATCAAAATGGAAGAATACCAACTGGCACAATCTTCCGCTGATTTCTCTCCTAATCTGATTCTAGCCAAGGCAACCCGTGAATCGGGAAAACTTACATTCGAATTCAAAGATGATTTTCCCAAATATGATTTACGTGTCTCTATGCCCGGATGTGTAGCCCTTACATGCTCCAACAACGATTACGGCTTCCAATATACTCCGATTCTTGAAACAAATGCCAAAGGTGTATGGATTGAAAAAGAACAAATAGATTTACAGGAATCACCAGTAGAATGTAATGCTTCGGCAGGAGAGAAAGAACAAACCTATATCACAGCCTATGCCCTTTCACGCCAACTGAAAGATAAAGAGCAGCGTATTATCATCTCTGGTGATGCGGATTGCATAAGCAACACCGAACTGACTCTTTCACGCGAAGGATATAGATCAGGAAACTTTAATCTGATTATCGAAAGCTTCCGCTGGCTTTCCGGAGGAGAATTTCCAATCGACATACGCCGTCCCCATTGTACAGACAATAAACTTTCGATCGGAGTGAAAGATATTGGTACAATGAAAACTATTTTCATAATCATTATACCAGCTATCCTCTTACTTATAGGAGTTGGCATCTGGTTTTTCCGCAGAAGAAATTAATAAGAGAAAAAGATGAACTTAAGACTTATACTTAGAATAGCCCGTACCGAACTAGCGGTACTCTTTTACTCACCGGTCGCATGGTTACTGCTGGTCGCATTTACATGCCAGGTAGGATTCGACTTTATGAATATCCTGACGGAAATAGTAAAAATAAAAGCATTGGGCAACACGATCACTTTTAGCGTCACAGCCGGTTTTGTCCTTGGTCTCAAAGGAATATATGAAGTAATACAAGAAACCATTTATCTGTATATTCCTTTATTAACCATGAATTTGATGAGTCGTGAATATTCATCAGGCTCTATCAAACTACTTTATTCATCACCGGTAAGCAGTGTTCAAATCATTACCGGCAAGTTTGTTTCAATGGTGGTATTTGCCCTAATCTTTGTCATCATCCTTGCCCTACCGACAATCGTAATGTTTATCTCCGTGCCACATGTCGATATTACACTTATCTTGGCGGGATTGTTATCCATGTTTCTGCTGATACTGACCTATTGTTCTATCGGTCTCTTTATGACCACACTCACATCTTACCAAGTTGTGGCAGCTGTCGCCACCCTTTCCGCATTAGCATTTCTCAATTATGTGGGAGGAATTGGGCAGGAGTCCATATTCTTTAGAGAAATTACTTATTGGCTATCCATTAAAGGACGTGCCAGTGAGATGGTTGGAGGATTGATATGTAGCGATGATGTTATCTATTTCCTCGCCGTAATTTTATTATTCCTCTGGCTATCGGTCATTAAACTGAATAATGAAAAAACACGCCGCTCACTCTTTTCAAAAACAATGCGATATGCATTAGCTGTATGTACTATTATAGTTATCGGCTTTGCCAGTTCCCGTCCGGCAATGATGGGCTTTTATGATGCTACCCGCAGCAAACAACGTACACTTTCAGAAGAAAGCCAGAAAGTAATGGAGCAATTGTCCGGACCTATGACGATCACAACTTACGTCAATATTTTCGATAAAGAATTTGATGTCGCTTCTCCAAGAGAACAAAAAGAGGATATGGCACGCTTCAAAATGTACACACGTTTCAAACCAGAGATAAAAATGGAGTATGTTTACTATTACTCTACACCGAAAGACAGCGCCCTTTATCGCCAATATCCGAATAAGAACATTCGTGAGATAGCTTATGAAGTTGCCAAGAAGAAGAACTTCAATCCTAAAAAGCTTAAAAGTGCCGAAGAACTGAAAGAAAAAATAGACTTGGCTAAAGAAAATTATCGATTTGTGCGGGTTGTTGAACGTGGCTCCGGTGAACAAGCCCGCCTTCGTTTGTTCGACGATATGGAATATCACCCTTCTGAAACAGAAATCTCCGCAGCATTGAAGAAAATGCTTGTTACTCCTGTGAAGGTAGGCGCCATCACAGGACATCAGGAACGTTCCACCACTAAAAAGGGAGATCAGGATTACTCACTTTTTGCCACACATGGACGCTTTCGTTATTCCATGATTAATCAAGGCTTTGATTTGGTGGAACTGAATCTGAAGGATATGAATGATATACCAAATAATATCAATATATTACTTATTGCTGAAATGCGTTCTTCCATGAGTTCCAAAGAACAAGAAATCATAGATCGTTTTCTTGAACGCGGAGGTAATATGATGATTATGGGCGACGTCGGACGTCAGGAAGTAATGAATCCTTTACTCCGGAAAGTCGGTTTAAAACTGTTGCCGGGAATCATTGCACAACCTTCTGATGTTAATCCCGGAGACCTCGTTCTCGCAAAAGCTACCCAGATAGCCGCCGACAGTATAGGAGGTTTCTACAAACGTATGGTTGACAGGCAGAAGCATAGTGCAGTCACCATGCCATCGGCTGTTGCTCTGGAAGTTGTCGATACAACAAAATTCCATCCAATAGTTTTATTACAAAGCAACGCCCAACAGACATGGATTGAGTATCAAACAAAAGATTTTGTGAATGACTCCCTTTCATTAGACTCTCTTCAAGGTGAAAAGTTAGGAGCCTATCCCACGGCAATAGCGTTAACCCGCAAGATTAAAGGCAAAGATAAAAAACAACGAATCATTGTGTTGGGGGATGCAGACTGTTTCAGCAATGCCGAACTACAAAAAAGCTCAAGACCGGGTATCTATTCATTCAACTTCAATATGATTCCCGGTTCATTCCGTTGGCTATGCTATAATGAATTTCCGGTATCTTCTTCCAGAAACCCTTATCTCGATAAAGATATCAGCCTGACTCCTATGGATCTATCTACTATCAAAATTATCTATTGCTATGGCATCCCATTTATTATTGGTCTGTGTGGTATTTGGATATGCTGGAGGAGAAGAAAACGATAAAAAGAGAGAATAGAAAAACTTCCGGCAAGCAGATTTTGTGCCTGTCGGAAGTCTAATTCTTTCATAAACTCCTTCAAAACTATGCTTTCATCCGCATCACAAACCGACTCCCCTTACCCAATTCGCTCTCTACCGTCAGCGTACCGCCATGAGCTTCCACAAAATCCTTAGAAATAGATAATCCCAAACCACTGCCTTGCACTTTCGTTCCGGGTACACGGAAATAGCGGTCGAAGATACTTTTGTGATAACGCGGATCAATGCCTTTGCCAAAGTCCTGAACATACAATTCGATCCAGTTTTCATCCTGCCTGGCACCGATAACCACACGCCCGTTTTCTTTTGAATAGCGAATAGCATTACTTAACAGATTCGTCAACACCCAGGCAATCTTCTCACTGTCGACAAAAAGCTTACCAATTTTCTCTTCCGGATACTCCACTTCTATCTGAATATTAAACTTATCCGCTTGCACCTGATTAGCTTTGATCGCATACTCAATCAGTTCAATCGGTTTGGTGATCTTCGGCATCAACTGTAATTTACCAGCTTCCACCTGCGTCATGTTAAGCAATTCTCCGGTGATACTTAACAAACGTTCGCTATTCTCCTTAATACTCTTTGAAAGCTGTTCCTGCTCATCATTCAGTGCACCGACACGTTTATCCTCAAGCAGTTGGAGACTCATCATAATAGCAGCAATCGGAGTTTTCAGTTCATGAGAGATGGTCGAGATAAACGTAGTCTTGGCAGAATCCAGTTCTTTGAATTCCGTGATATTCTTTAGTAAAATGACATCACCCAGTTTGCGAGGTTCATCTTTTTCAGCCTCCGTATTAATGATGGGAACATAAGATGCCTTAAAGTAACTCTCTTTATCGTCTGCATATATTTTCAACGGTTCCTTCTGTTCGCCCGGTGTCACCAGTTCACGAATCAGCCGACGCAGCAAATCATTCTTCAAAGCCAGTTCCTCCGCCGATTGACGAATCACATTCTCCCGTTTCAAATTCAGTACATTCAGTGCTTCCTCATTGATAAACAAAATCTCACGTTCCATATTCAGACCAATCACCGGATCATCTATACTATTAACAATGGCTTCAATAAACTTCTTGGCAGAAAGGATATCCGACAAAGTACTGGCACGATATTCGGTCAAACGTTCTGCCATCCGGTTAAAACTATCCGCTACATCCCGGAACTCTTCATTATTATCCATTTGCAGACGCTTCTCATAGTTATGATTGGCTATTTCAAGAATTCCTTCTTTCAGCTCTTTAACCGGTTTACTGATAGAACGAGGCAGCCAATAAAGCAATATCAGCCCAGTCAAGATACAGATTCCCCCCGTTATGGAAATCCATAGCAATGCACGTTCCAAGGCAGGCATAGCAGCAGGACTATCAGGTTCTGTCGCAGTCAGAATTTGAAGATTCACTACTGAAAGTGTTACCAACAAAATAATCATTCCGGCCAGCATTCCGATGCCAAGAATCAGTTTCGTTTTAATATTCATAACGTTCATACGATTAATATTATGCAAGTATAATCAAATCTACATTAGCTTGCGACAAATTATTTAAAAACTTTCTATATCCCAGTATAGAACAAATAGCGTATGGCAGCCTCAAATTAGGAGTTCCCATACATACTGTCGATATCTGTTTCTCTTTACAAACCTTGACGATGCTCCCCAAAATGTCTTTCGACTGCACCTGGACAACTTCTCCCCCAAGTTCCGCCACCAGTTTAAAATGATTCAACAAATACCGTTGACTGGCCAAATCAATTCGATCCATACTCTCTTTCGGAGTCTGAACATACAAAGCTATAAAAGTAGTATTATACCGGGTTGCCAACTTTGCCGCCTTTCTGATAATTCGCCGGGGTGTTTTCTCGTGACTACTGATACAAGCCATAAACTTCTCATGCCGAAGTCCGACGGCTACTCCCATCACCACCTCATTCTCCACCTTTTTTTCTACCCGCAACGCCACTTCCTTCAGAGCCAACTCACGCAATTGAAGAATATTCTCGGTTCTAAAGAAATTATCCAATGCTGTCTGAATCTTTTCCGGACGATAGATCTTTCCCGCTTTCAAACGGGCAATCAGTTCTTCTGCCGTCAAGTCAATATTCACCACCTCATCCGCTTCCTGAAGCACACTGTCGGGCACTCGTTCTTTCACTTCAATCCCCGTAATTTCCTGCACTTCTTCATTCACGCTTTCGATGTGCTGAATATTGATTGCCGAAATCACATTGATTCCCTCATCCAGCAGAGTTATCACATCTTGCCAACGTTTCTCATTCAGGCTGCCTTCTACATTGGTATGCGCCAGTTCGTCCACAATTACTATTTCCGGATGGATACGGATAATCGCATCCACATCCATTTCTTCCAACTCTTTCCCCTTATAGAAGATTTTGCGACGCGGAATGACAGGGAGCCCTTGCAGTAACGCCTCGGTCCCGGCACGTCCATGAGTTTCGATATAGCCGATTTGCACGTCCACACCGTTCTCCAGCAGTTCATGTGCCTCCTGAAGCATACGATATGACTTTCCCACACCGGCTATCATACCGATATAGACCTTAAACTTGCCCCGGTGGGATCTCTTTATCAGATCCAAAAAATACTGTACACTTTGTTCTCTATCATCCATTATGTCAATCTGTTATTTTAAACATCCTAACCCGTAGCAATCATCACGATCACCACGGGTTCACAAAAATTCATGAGTTTATTTTATGGCCTTAAAGTTACGCCAAATACTAGATGGGCATCCTCCAAACGCGGATTCCATATAGCTTGCACAAATATAGGCAATGAAAACTTATCATTAAAATTGATAGCTTTCGTTGCTTTCAAAGCAAGGTTCGTCACTGCAAAACCATTCACATTATATTGCGGAGTTTCATAAGGAACCACTCCACAGGTAGCATTCAAGTCTACCCCTTTTACGCTGAACGGATAATTCAATTCTACGTAAGAAGAATATGCCTGTTTTTCTTCCCCCTTGTCAGTCATCTTTCTGTCAGCACCAGCAAACATGGTATACCATGCAATAGACAACGGGAATTTCTCAATAGGAAGCGTGTAAGCTAATCCTGCTTCAAAATGATGTCCGGTGTCGCCACTCTTAAAATGGAAATAATCATTTGTAAGTTCTCCATTGGCTACATCAGCTTGTCCGTTCCACCAAAGACTGGCTACTGAAAATGTCGGTCCTGCTTCACCAAACTTATAAGCCGCAGTGAGGTCAATTTCTTTATTACTTTCACTCAAACTGGTTGAGCCCCATGCAGTAAGCGAGAAATTGCCTACGCTAAATCCCAAAGTCGGTTGAAAAGAAGCGGCACCACCCTGATAAATACCACGCCATACATACGAACTTACCAAATCACCTTGTATAGTAAACTCTTGTGCTTGTGCATTGCCAGTTCCCAACATACATACGGCTGCTACAGCCATTGTTCCTAAAATACTCTTTTTACTAAAAAAACTTTTCATACTTTTTATCTAATTCTATTTTATGTTCCTGTAAAAAAGCAGCGCCCCATCCAACCCTGTTTATTTGAACCGCTGGTATCACCCAAACGATTCGGACAGGAACGCTGCTCCTGATCTTCATCTACTTATTACTTTCTTCAAGAGCTATATTCAATTTCAGCACATTCACCTTTTCTGTCCCCAACAATCCCAGGAACGGTTTTTCGATGCTTTTATCAACAATCGCTCTTACTTGTTCTTCTGTTAATCCGCGTGCTTGCGCTACTCTCTTCACTTGTACATACGCACATTGAGGAGTGATGTTAGGATCCAGTCCCGAAGCACTGGCCGTAACCATTTCGGCAGGTACATCCGCACGGTTCAAATAAGGATGATGTACAAGGAAAGTATCGATACGTGCTTTCACTTCATCCAAATATTCCTGATTCGTAGGGCCTTTGTTGCTACCGGAAGAACTACTAGCGTCATATCCGTCTCCGGCAGAAGAAGGACGTCCCCAGAAATAAATATCTTTTGTAAACATCTGACCCACATTAGCTGCTCCCACTACTTTTCCATCCAGCGTAGCTACCTCTGCATTTCCCTTATTAGGACCTGCAACCTGCGCAAACAGCCACAGGATAAGGATATAGAACACGGAGAAAAGGACACAAAAAGCAAGTGTTATTTTTAATGACTTCAATAAAGTTTTCATTGCTATTGTTTTTTAATTAAAAGAATAAACCTACCAATAAATCTATCAACTTGATTCCCACAAAAGGAACAATCACACCACCCAAACCATAGATCAACAGATTACGGCGAAGTAAAGCACTCGCACCTATCGGTTTGTATTGCACTCCACGCAAAGCCAGCGGAATCAGAATCGGAATAATAATCGCATTAAAAATAACCGCTGAAAGAATGGCGCTTTCAGGACTATGCAGATGCATGATATTCAGAGCTGCCAATTCGGGAATAGCAATCATAAACAAGGCCGGAACGATAGCAAAATACTTCGCAACGTCATTGGCGATAGAGAAAGTGGTCAGTGTACCGCGTGTCATCAGCAATTGTTTACCGATTTCCACAATCTCGATCAGTTTCGTCGGATCGTTATCCAGATCGACCATATTACCGGCTTCCTTCGCCGCCTGTGTACCACTATTCATGGCTACACCTACATTGGCTTGTGCCAGAGCAGGAGCATCGTTCGTTCCGTCTCCCATCATTGCAACCAATTTACCAGCCTGCTGTTCCTTCTTGATATATTCCATCTTATCTTCCGGTTTAGCTTCAGCGATAAAATCATCCACACCGGCTTTTTCGGCAATATATTTTGCAGTTAATGGGTTATCTCCTGTCACCATGACCGTCTTCACTCCCATCTTACGCAGACGTTCGAAACGTTCCTGAATACCCGGTTTGATAATATCCTGCAACTCAATGACACCGGTCACTTTCTTGTTTACACATACTACCAATGGCGTACCACCATTGCTGGAGATAGAAGAAATGACCTCTTCCACTTCTTTCGGGAATTCATTTCCTGCACCTTCCACCATCTTACGGATAGCGTCGAAAGCACCTTTACGAATTTGCGTTCCATCTGCCAGGTCTACTCCCGAACATTTGGTTTCAGCCGTAAACTTAATCATTCGTGCTCCCGTTGTATTCAGGTTACGCATACGGATGCCCGACTCGCGTCCCAGTTCTACGATAGACTTACCTTCCGGCGTTTCATCGGACAAGGAAGACAACAGACAAGTCTCTACAAAATCGTGCAAATTGACACCCGGAGCCGTATGGAAATGAGTTGCTTTACGGTTACCGATGGTGATAGTACCCGTTTTATCCAGCAGCAACGTATCAATATCACCGGCAGTCTCTACTGCTTTACCGGATTTAGTAATCACGTTGGCACGGAGCGCGCGGTCCATACCGGCAATACCGATGGCAGAGAGAAGTCCACCGATAGTTGTCGGAATCAGACACACAAACAAAGAAATAAGCGAAGCAATGGTGATGACCGTATGACTATAGTCGGCAAACGATTTCAAGGTAACACACACTATGACGAAAACAAGCGTAAAACCTGCCAGTAGAATAGTCAACGCAATCTCGTTCGGGGTTTTCTGACGGGAAGCACCTTCCACCAATGCAATCATCTTATCAAGGAAACTTTCTCCCGGTTGAGTAGTCACCAGTACCTTTATATGATCGGACAATACCTTCGTACCACCCGTTACGGAACTCTTGTCGCCACCTGCCTCACGGATCACCGGAGCAGACTCGCCAGTGATAGCACTTTCATCAATAGAAGCCAGCCCTTCAATAATCTCTCCATCGGAAGGAATCACGTCTCCCGCCTCACAAACAAACACATCTCCTTTCTTCAACTGTGAAGAACTGACAGTAACGATTTTATTACCTTCCACTTTCTTTGCCGGTGTCTCTTCACGAGTCTTACGCAAGCTGTCGGCCTGTGCTTTACCACGTGCTTCGGCAATAGCTTCGGCAAAATTGGCAAACAACAAGGTTACAAACAGAATGATAAACACAGCAATATTGTAAGCAAACGAACCTTGTGAAGAATTTACAATGGAGTAGAGCGTTACGAGCAGCATGACCACTGTGGCCACTTCTACTGTAAACATAATCGGGTTCTTTATCATCATCCGTGGGTTCAGTTTCACGAATGACTGTTTCAAACTTTCTATAACTTGCTCCTTTGGAAACAAAGAAGCTGATTTATTATCTTTCATATCTTCTCTAATTCAGTATTACAAACTTAAATGTTCAGCAATTGTACTCAATGCATGTACCGGGAAGAACGACAGCGCAGCAATAATGAAGATAACCACAAATGTCATGACTCCGAAAGTCAATGTATCGGTCTTCAATGTGCCGGCACTTTCCGGAATGAATTTCTTCTGTGCCAGTAATCCGGCAATGGCAACCTGCCCGATGATAGGAATAAAACGGCTCAAAATCAGAACAATACCACACGTATAATTCCAGAAATAAGTATTATCTCCCAAACCTTCAAAACCGGAACCGTTATTGGCGGCACAAGAAGTGTACTCGTAAAGTTGCTCACTTAAACCGTGGAATCCCAAGTTGTTCAACCATCCACCTTCACTTTCCACAAAATCAGGGTGATGCACATAAATATAACTTGAGAGTGCTGTAAATACCAAAATGACAAACGGATGAAGCAGAGCTACAATCGTAGCGATTTTCATTTCGCGGGCTTCCACTTTCTTGCCGAGGAATTCCGGCGTACGTCCTACCATCAAACCGCTGATAAACACTGTAATGATAATAAATGTATAGTAATTCATCCATCCTACACCTACACCGCCAAACCAAGTGTTAATCTGCATATTCAGCATCTCCATCATTCCGGACAGCGGCATAGTAGAATCATGCATACCATTCACAGAACCATTAGAGGTTACAGTAGTTACAATACTCCATAATGCTGTTGCTCCGGCTCCCAAACGAACCTCTTTACCTTCCATCGCACCATTATCCTGCGCAATTCCCAATTCATCAATGCGTGGATTACCGCCCATTTCCTGACTGACATTAATACATACGCCTACCAGAAAAGCGAAAAGCATTACTCCGAATATACTGTAAGCCAACTTCTTTCTGCGGGTATAAAATCCCAGCGCAAGTACCATTGCCATCGGGATAATCAGAATAGACCAACATTCTACCATATTAGTAAGATATGTCGGATTCTCCAACGGATGAGAAGAGTTTACACCAAAATAACCACCACCATTTGTACCCAATTGTTTGATAGGAACAATCGCAGCCGTAGGACCTTGAGAAACCATTTGTTCCTGGCCTTCCATCGTAGTTACCTTCATCTTACCGTCAAATCCCATCGGGGTTCCTTGGAGAATCAGGATAAAACCTACAATCAGAGAAAGAGGCAATAAAATACGTGTACAGCTTATTACCAGAAATTGCCAGAAGTTACCAATTGTTTTGGTTGTTTTTGCAGCAATACTCTTCATAATACCTGCCATAGCAGCCATACCTGTTGCTGCGGTAATAAACTGGAAAAGCATGATGACGAACAGTTGAGTAAAATAAGTAAGTCCGCTTTCACCGCTATAGTGCTGCAAGTTACAGTTCACCATAAAACTGATACAGGTATTGAATGCCTGATCCGGAGTCTGCGGTCCGTTGCCGTCCGGATTTAAGGGCAACCATCCTTGTGAAACCAAGAGTACCATTCCCCAGAAAAACCAGAAAGCATTCAAAATCAACAATGCTTTCAGGAATTGTTTCCAGTTCATTTCTTCATTGGGGTCGATTCCACAAACTTTATAAATGACTCTTTCGATAGGAGCCATAAAATCAGACCAAGTCTTTTCTCCTCTGTAGACCTTGGCAATGTATTTTCCCAGTGGATAAGCCAGAATCACCATCAAGGCTATCTGAACAACCACGCCTAAAATTTCTGTATTCATATACTTTTTACCTTAAACTGTGTGTGTTACTTTAAAACTTTTCGGGTTTGACGAGCACGTACATCAAATAACCGAAGATCGCAATACCTAATACGAATAATGCTGTGTACATAATCAATTCTCCTTTTTCTTTAAATATTCTCAAACCAGTCTACACATTTCCAAAATAGCCAGAAACAAGCGAAACCGCTTAACAGGCAGAAAATAAATGATAGTGTTATTCCCATGTTTTTACCTTTTAAATGATTACTATTAATTTTCACTTGCCACTCTTTATGCCAAATGCGTGCCATAAAAAGCAGATAACAGATAATATATTAATATTCAAATAGATACGCATCATTAGATACTTTCTATCCATCCAACCTACCCTTCCATTTTGAAAAAAGAATTCTATTTTGAAAAGCTTTATACTTTTCCGGAATTTCAGAAGAGAAAAAATAAGCAAATTATCACTTTGAAAGGGGGATTTTCATTTTGAAAAGGTAAGAGAAGGAAATATAGCACTTATAAAACACTGATAATAAGAGATTAGCAACTAATACAAGTCTATTGGTATATGCTTTGCAAAGAGACAGACATGAAACTTTATATTATTGCAAACAGATTACCTGTCAAAGTAGCCGGCACAAACGGCAAATTCGCATTTTCGCGTAGCGAAGGCGGGCTGGCAACAGGTTTGGATTCTCTTCAGACTTCTTATGAGAAGCACTGGATAGGTTGGCCCGGAATATGTACCAATGAAGAAAAGGACCAACAGGAGATTAACGAGAAACTACAGGAAATGAATTTTCATCCGGTCTTCTTGTCGGAAAAGCAAATTGAAAATTATTACGAGGGATACAGTAACAGTACTATCTGGCCTTTGTGTCATTACTTTTATGCTTATACCTTATATAAGAACTGCTTTTGGCAAGCCTATCAACAAGTCAACCGTCTTTTCTGTGAGAAGATTTGCCGGCTGATACGTCCCGGCGACAAAGTATGGATACAGGATTATCAACTGATGCTACTTCCGGGAATGTTGAGGAAAATATATCCGGAACTCTGTATCGGATATTTCCATCATATCCCGTTCCCCTCCTACGAACTTTTTCGTATTCTGCCGGAGCGTGCCGAGATACTGAAAGGCTTATTGGGAGCAGACTTCATTGCTTTCCATACCCACGACTATATGCGTCACTTCATCAGTGCCGTAGAACGTGTATTACACCTCGACTTTAAACTGGATGAAGTGCAGATCAACAACCGAGTGACCAGAGTAGAGGCATTACCGATGGGAATCAACTATGAATCTTATCATAAGGCTTCGGAAAATAAAGAAGTACACCAAGCTATTGAACGTACCCGGAAACTTTTCGGCGAGCATAAACTCATCCTGTCAGTAGACAGACTGGACTATAGTAAAGGAATACTGCATCGTCTGCATGGCTTCGCCACCTTCCTCGAACATCATTCCGAATATCATGGCAAGGTCACATTAGCGATGGTCATCGTTCCTTCACGTGACCATGTAGGCAGCTATGCGGAACTAAAAACAAAGATCGACGAAGAAATCGGCTCTATCAACGGACGCTACTCCACAATGAACTGGACTCCCGTCTGTTATTTCTACCACGGCTTCTCGCTGGAAGAACTGACCGCCATATATTATGTAGCCGATATAGCCCTCGTCACTCCACTTCGGGATGGCATGAACCTGGTGGCTAAAGAATACGTAGCTACCAAGTGCGACAATCCGGGCGTACTTATCCTTAGCGAAATGGCAGGTGCCGCTGTAGAACTGACGGACGCTATCCAAATCAATCCGAACGATACGGAACAAATAGAGAATGCGATTTGCCAGGCACTTGAAATGCCGGAAGAGGAACAAAAGCAGCGCCTGCAACGTATGCAAAGTATTCTGTCTGTACAGACAGTCAACAAATGGGCAGCCGACTTTGTCAATGAACTGAACATGACGTGCATGAAAAACGATCTGTTACGAAAAAAACGCATCGTAGCTGCTACCATCGCACAAATCAAGTTAAAGTATAACCAGGCAAAACAACGCCTTGTTCTGCTGGATTACGATGGTACGCTGGCAGCTCTCAAATCACGTCCCGAAGATGCCCAACCTACACCAGAACTTATTTCTATTCTACAACAATTGGCTAGCGATCCCGCCAATCATATTGTAATCAATAGCGGGCGGGATCATTTTACATTAGAAAAATGGCTCGGTTCCCTTCCTATTTCTATGGCTGCCGAACATGGAGCTTTCTACAAAGAAAACGGAGTTTGGCATAAAAATATAAAGAAGATAGAATGGGGAGCGGGTATTCTTTCTATCCTACAACTGTTTGTAGACCGAACTCCCCACTCACATCTGGAAGTAAAAGAAACAACCCTGGCATGGCATTATCGTGAAAGTGACGCATGGCTCGGCACATTAAGAGCCCAACAACTTGTCAATGCACTGATCTCAATCTGCACCCGGCAGAAACTACAAATTCTGCAAGGGAATAAAGTGATCGAAATCAAATCGCCGGATTGCAATAAAGGCTCGGAGGTGGGACGTCTATTAGCCAACAGACATTACGATTTCGTAATAGCGATGGGAGACGACACAACAGATGAAGATATGTTTCAGGCATTACCCAAAAACGCTATTAGCATTAAAATAGGTAGCGTATCCGAAGCCGCCAACTATCATCTGTCTGCTCAATCCGACGTACTTCCATTCTTACAATCTTTACTAGGCAAACAAAAAACTGCCACAAAAGAAGGAAGTATTAAGAATCGCCTGACTTTCGCTTTCGACTTTCTCAAAGATCTATTAAAAACTCAATAAAAAGCAATCAATATGAATAATTTAAATTATGGAGTGATAGGTAACTGCCGTACAGCAGCCCTCATTTCGCAGAACGGAAATATCGAATGGCTCTGTTTTCCCGATTTCGATTCTCCTTCTATTTTTGCCAGTCTGCTCGACCGGGAGAAAGGGGGAGCTTTTGGATTCGAAGTTGCCGGAGACTATCGCATCACACAAAGTTATGTTCCGCACACCAATATCCTTTCTACCCAATTCTCCTCTGATGAAGGAGAATTTGTAGTGCTCGACTATATGCCCTGTTATCGTTCCAAAGACGAAACAGGACATTATTTGCCTGCCGAATTATATCGCTACATACATTGGATAAAAGGAAAACCGCGTTTCAAGATCAACTACCATCCGGCTCCAAACTATGCACAGGGACAAGTGATCCTAAATATAACTCCGCAGTATATAGAGTCCTACTGTTCCTCTGAAAATAAGGACAGACAATATTTATACGCTTCCCTGTCTCTTCAAGACATCAAAGAGAAAAAAGAAATCATTCTTGAGAAAGACGAATTTCTCTTGCTTTCCTATAATGAGAAAGTAATTCCAATTGACATAGAAAGGGAAAAAATAGAATATTGCCGTACGCTGGTATATTGGCTGAACTGGACAGACAGAAGTAAGAAATACATTCTATATAATGACGTAATCGAACGAAGTTTGTTGGTTCTGAAACTAATGTCCTATCACAACGGAGCCGTATTAGCAGCACTAACCACAAGTCTTCCGGAAGCTGTAGGAGAAGTCCGCAACTGGGATTATCGTTTTTGCTGGCTCCGGGATGCTTCTATGTCCATCGAAACCATGTTCCAGATCGGACACACTGGTGCAGCTAAACGTTTTATGAAATTTATCCAATCTACATTCGTTTCCAAACATGATTATCAAATTATGTATGGCATCCGGGGCGAGCACCAACTAACTGAAGTGATACTCGACCATTTATCCGGCTACAAACACTCCAAACCTGTACGAATAGGCAATGATGCGTACCACCAGAAACAAAACGACTCTTTTGGTTACCTGATGGACTTGATTTACCAATATTATCGTCTCATGCCCGGTACATTGGACGAAATTGAAGATATGTGGGAGATGGTAAAGAGCATTTTAGCAACCGTAGTAGAAAACTGGAAAAAAACAGATAAAGGGATTTGGGAAATTAGAGGGGAGGGACAACACTTTGTTTCTTCTAAAGTTATGTGCTGGGTAGCCCTAGATCGCGGAGCGAAAATTGCTCAAATGCTTAATAAATACAATTATAGCGAACGTTGGCAACTGGAAGCTGAAAAAATAAAGAAAGACGTAATGAAATACGGCTGGAATAAAGAACTTCAAAGTTTCACACAAACGTACGACAACCAAGCAATGGATTCTTCATTACTATTGATGGAACCTTATGGGTTTATAGAAGCTGATGATATACGCTATCATCAAACAGTGGAAGCTGTCAGGAAAGCTCTTTTTCATAAAGGACTTATGTATCGCTACAACAGCAAAGATGATTTCGGGTTGCCTACTTCTGCTTTTACGATTTGTACATTCTGGCTTATACGAGCACTGTTTGTCACCGGACATAAAGAAGAAGCGCGTTGTCTGTTTGACGAGGTTCTGAAATATTCCAATCACCTCGGATTGTTCAGTGAGGATATTGATTTCGAAACCAAAGAACAGTTGGGAAATTTCCCGCAGGCATATTCACATTTGGCATTAGTGAATACTGCTATCCTATTTGCGGAAGAAGAGAAGAGGTTATCTTTTATCCGTCCTTAAAAACAGCCCCTCTTGATTCATTGATGAATCTTTTTGCAAAGTACCAAAAACAGAAAGCCCCTTGATTCGTTGCTGAATCAAGGGGCTTCTCTAAAAACGGCGGCTACCTACTCTCCCACTGTTACGCAGTACCATCGGCGTGACGAGGCTTAACTTCTCTGTTCGGAATGGGAAGAGGTGGAACCCTCGTGCTATAACCACCTGAATAAAT
>NZ_JACOOB010000028.1:0-31441 GCF_014287315.1 Bacteroides sp. NSJ-39
CGAAAATGTAGATATAAACGGTAATCTTGTGGATTGTTTTGAGGGTCGCCAGATTACTCCCGGTCACGCGATTGAAGCGATGTGGTTTATCATGGATCTGGGTAAACGTCTGCATCGTCCGGAACTGATAGAGAAAGCAAAAAACACGACTCTTACCATGCTTGAATACGGTTGGGATAAGGAGCATGGCGGTATCTTTTACTTTTTAGATCGTAACAGTTTTCCTCCCCAACAATTGGAATGGGACCAGAAACTCTGGTGGGTACATATCGAATCTTTAATTTCATTGTTAAAAGGCTATCAGTTGACAGGAGACAAACAGTGTTTGGATTGGTTTGAAAAAGTACATGATTATACATGGGCACACTTTAGGGACGCTGAATATCCGGAATGGTACGGATACTTGAATAGAAGAGGCGAAGTATTGTTACCCTTGAAAGGTGGTAAATGGAAAGGATGTTTTCATGTACCTAGAGGACTGTTTCAATGCTGGAAAATACTGGAAACTATTTCGCTACAAACATTTCCCAGATTATTAAATATTGCTGAAACACAATTTAAATCTATTTACTAAATTCAAAATTATGAAACAATGGACCTTAAACATGTCTAAATACCATCGCGGAATTTTAGACTCAAAAAAAGGACTACAATGTATGATGCTGTGTATTGCATTATTAGCACCTAGCTATGCTACAGCAAGTACAAATGTAGGGAATGAGCAAAAATCATTCTATGAAGTAACACAACCTTTGTCAATGATGAAAGAGACATCAAACGTTTCTCCAATTGACAATTCTGTTCGTGGAACAATTATTGATGAAAAAGGTGTTCCTCTACCCGGTGTCAGTGTTGCAATTAAAGGCACATCCACTGGTGTGATTTCAGATATTAATGGTTATTACATTATTAACGCAAAAGCAGGAGATATTCTGGTATTCTCGTTTGTAGGCTTCAAATCGCAAGAAATCACAGTCGGTAAGAAACCGGCTCTTGATATCGTAATGAAAGAAGATGTACACGAACTGGAAGAAACGGTTATTGTCGGTATGGGTAAACAACGTAAAGCCAGCGTTATAGGTTCTATCTCTTCTGTTTCAATAAAGGAACTGGAAGTACCGCAACGAAATCTGACTAACGCTCTTTCCGGACGTATTGCCGGTGCAGTGGTCGTACAACGTTCAGGTGAACCAGGACAAGACAATGCTGATTTCTGGGTACGTGGTATCTCTTCGTTCGGAGCTAATCAAAAACCATTAGTATTAGTTGACGGAGTGGAACGGGATATGTCTGATTTGTCAATTGAAGAAGTAGAATCCATTTCTATCTTGAAAGATGCATCGGCAACGGCAGTATATGGTGTGCGCGCAGCCAATGGAGTTGTATTGGTAACTACCCGTAAGGGGGTTGCCCAAAAACCGGTCATAGAAGTAAAATTGGAAACAGGTTTCTCCGATCTCCCGACAATGCCGAAGTTATTGGACGGGGTCAATTACGCATTGCTAGCCAATGAAGCATTGGGTACTGAAAATTATACTCCGGAGTACATAGACAATTTGCGAAGTGGAACCAATCCTTTTCTATATCCGAATGTAAACTGGATGGATCAACTTTTCCGCAAGTATTCAACTAATACGAATGCAGCCATCAATATTCGTGGAGGTGGCGAAAGAGCACGTTATTATATTAGTGCCAGTTTTATAGAAGATAACGGTAACTTGAAAAATAATCCGGAAGCGGATTACAAATCAAACATTTCACTTCGTCGATATAACTTTCGATCAAACATTGATTTGACATTGACTAAAACAACCAATTTATCATTAGAAATAGGTGCCAATATGACAGATATGCATCAACCCGGTTTAGGAAATGAGTATGTAGACAACAGATGGTTCAGCCCTGTTGAATTACTTTATTACTATTCCTATTTATCCAATCCATTATCCGCTCCGGTTCGGGTACCTATCGGAAAAGATGCGTTTGGTAATACAGAATGGGGTTGGGGAGCACCATCACAGGTCGGTGAAGTGAATCCGGCAGAACGTTTGTTTGGCTCTGGATATAATAAATCATTCCGCTCACAAATTATGAGCCAGATTACATTAAAACAAGATTTGAGTTTCTTATTAAAGGGTCTTGACATACAAGCTTCTTTCTCTTTCGATGCCAATAATCAGACCATACAGAACAGACGTAAAAATTCTTCTACCTATAACATAACGGGAGTTGACGATGAAACCGGAGAATTTCAAGTAGCGGAAATTACCAAAGGAAATGAATTCTTGGGATACAATGTAACTCCATCCAGTAACCGCGCCGAAGAACTGAAAGTGCAATTGAATTATAATCAGATTTTCAATGAAACACACCGCATCGGTGCAATGGCGATGTATTATCAGCGTGACTACGTAGACCAGACTGCCGGATCGTCTATAAAATCATTGCCCTATAAAAAGCAAGGTCTGGCTTTAAGAACAACTTATGCTTTCAAAGACCGTTACTTTGCTGAATTTAATATGGGATATAATGGCTCGGAGAACTTTCCGAAAGGAAAACGTTTTGGTCTATTTCCGGCAGGAGCATTAGGGTATTTGATATCCAATGAGTCTTTCTGGCCTTTTAAAGCTATAAATGTATTAAAAGTCAGAGGCTCTGTTGGTCTGGTAGGTTCCGAATCATTGCCTGACAATATGCGTTTCGGTTATCTGTCATATTTTGGTGAAGGTTTAGGAGGATACTATTTCGGTATGGCCCCTAGCTTTCACGAAGGTATCGGAGAAGACCAAATCGGAGTAACTGATCTGACTTGGGAGAAAGGTTTTAAGAAAGATATCGGTATTGAACTGAAAATGTTCGATAGCATGGTTTCTCTGGATCTTGACTACTTCCACGAAAAACGTTCCGATATTCTTATTCAACGTCAGTCTGTTCCTGCAACCATGGGAGTCATCAAACAGCCCTTTGCTAATATGGGTGTAATGGTGAATCAAGGTGTAGACGGTACGTTGGAATTTAACCATTCAATTGGAGATTTCCGTTATAAACTCTATGGAAACTTTACCTACACTCATAATGAAATTAAAGAAATGGATGAAGCTCAGAAAAAATATGCATACCGTATGCAAACGGGACATCGTTACGGACAGCATTTTGGGCTAATTGCCTTAGGATTATTTCAAAACCAAAAAGAGATCAATGAAAGTCCTGAACAGAAATTCGGTGATGTACGTCCAGGTGATGTAAAATATTTGGATTATAACGAAGATGGCGTAGTAGATGAAGATGATAAATGTCCGATCGGTTATTCAAGTGTTCCGGAAATTGTTTATGGTTTTGGAGCTCAGCTTTTCTGGAAAGGATTCGACTTCGGTATTTTCTTCAGAGGACAGGCACATGTTACTTACGGTCTAGGGGGGGATACATTCATTCCATTCAATAAAGGAGTAGGGAAAGGTAACTTATTTGAAAAAGCACTTGACCGTTGGACGGAAGATAATCCTAATCCCAATGCATTCTATCCCCGTCTGTCCAATGGAGCTTCATCCAACAACTGGCAATCATCTACGCGTACCATTTATAATGGCCGTTTGCTGCGCTTGGCCGATCTGGAACTCGGATATACTTTCAAGAAAAACTGGATTGCTCCAATTGGCATGAAATCTCTTCGCATCTATTGCTTGGCGAATAATGTCGCATTGTTTGCACCATGGGATATGTGGGACCCGGAAACAGCTTCATTTAATGGTAGCAAATATCCTCTCCCGAGAAAAGTTAATATTGGAATTAGAGCTTCTTTTTAAAACGCATCGAATATGAAAAAATATATTATAGTTTTATTTAGTTTGTTGGCATTGTCGACTAGTTGTACTGACTACTTGGACAAACAGCCCGATGATATGAAAACAGATGAAATGGTTTGGAGTTCCCGCATGGAAACGGAGAAGTATCTGGCCAATTGTTACGGAGGAATCCCCACAGGGCATTTGCATCAACATGAACCTTGGGTTGGAGCAGCCGATGAATGTAATATAACCTGGAATTTCTATCAGGCGGATAACTTCAACAGAGGTGACTGGACACCTTCCAGCGAATTGGTGTGTGATAGATACGCTCGTTTTTATCAAGCTATTCGTGCTACTTTGACATTTGAGAACAATGTAGATCGTTGCGGCGAACTAAGTAGCGAGTTGAAAACACGTTATAAAGCTGAGGTCCGTTTTCTACGTGGATATTATTATTATCTTCTTCTTCGTCAATATGGTCCAGTAGTGTTAATTAAAGAATTGCTCCCTTCGGAAACAGATTTTGCAAATATGCAGCGTGCCCCCTATGATGAATGCGTAGAATATATTTGCCAAATGATGGACTTAGCAGCTTATGACCTACCGATGCATTATTGGGATGACCAGACCCGTTTGGGACGACCGAACAAATTGGTTTGTCTAGCAGTAAAAGCAATTGTACGTAATCTGGCCGCCTCTCCTCAATTTAATGGTAATACGGAATATGCCAACTTCAAGAATCATGATGGTACCCCACTTATTAATACCATTTACAGTGAACAAAAATGGAAAGATGCTGCAGCCGCAGCAAAAGCCGTCATAGATATGGCAGAGAAATATCCGGACACTCGTTTGAAACTATACCGGAATGATGAGAATGGGGATACAGAGTTTAATCCGTATAAATCATGTGTGGATGTTCAACTAAAGGCTTGGAATTGTGAGGTAATATGGGCCAGGTCAGAAGGACAATATGATGATACATTTCAACGGTCATGGATGGTACACAATACACCCGGCCCGCACTGTTTGGGAGGAGTAAGTCCTACTTTACGACTGGTAGATGCTTTTCTGATGAAGAACGGAAAGCCCATCGATGTGGCCGGTTCCGGTTATGTTGAAAAAGGATTTGCGGCTGACGGTGGAGATAATTGGAATCCCAACGGACATGACATTGCTTCCGAAGAAGGTCGTAAAGGTATCATAGCAGATATCCGTGATAGTAAGGCATGGGGGCATTGGAAAGGTGACTGGAATATGTTTTGCAATCGTGAGCCTCGTTTCTATGCAGCTATCCTATATAATCACAGAGTGATACCTAGTCTGTCGGATGATAAAAACATTCGTAACGAATGGAGTACAGGAAGACAGAAAGATGGTTTCGGACGCGCAGAATTATATTTAGGAGGAGCAGCTCGTCCATCTATTAATTATGCGAACTACTCTAAAACGGGTATGTTAGTCTTCAAGCGCAACGACCCGCAAGCAGATATGTATAACCGTGCTTATCCTCAAAACTATGCTTGTACTTACATACGCTATGCTGAAATCTTGCTAGACTATATAGAAGCGTTAAGCAATTATGATCCTACCAATGCGGACATTCGTAAATATTGGGATCAAATTCGTAAAAGAGCAGGTGTAGAAAGCGCGTTTGTCGCTACTCCTGAAATAGCTTCTGATCCGGCTTTAATGCATGAATACATTATTCGTGAACGTCAGATTGAGCTTTGTTTTGAAGGTGACCGTTATTTCACTACTCGTCGTCTTTGGAAAGCCCACACACCGGATAAAATTGTAACAGATCCTGTGACCGGTGAAGAAAAAGACGGTCGAATATATGGTGATGGAGGCAGTATGTGGGGAATGAATGTTGATGCCGGTGATGTAGGTTCAAATGATTTCAATTTTGAAGGTTTCTATAAACGTGCTGTTTTTGAAGAAAGAAAATTCAATAAAGAGTACTATTTATTCCCCATTCCGCAAAAAGAAATGGATAAGTGTCCGGGATTGGTTCAGAATCCATGGTGGAGTGGAAATACTGCTAATTAATAAAAAAGTATATAGTTATGAAGAAAATATATTTATACGCAATACTCGCTACATTTGCAAGTATGTCAATGCTGACTTCTTGTGATGCGGATGCGGAGTTTGAAACAGAAGTTCCCGTGAATCCTGTAATGCGTCCTATCATCAGCTTGACGGCAATGGAACAGGAAGATATTTTTGAAGGTGTCATTGATGATAATAAACGTACTATTAAATTGGAAGTCGAAGTTTGGACTGATTTGTCAAATATGACTGTTAATTTGAATATACCGAAACGAGCTACACTTATATCTCCGTCAAGCCCGGAAGGTGTATGGGACTTAACCCAACCGGTAAATGTTGTGATAAACAATATTGAAAGAGATGTGACTTATACAGTAACGGCTAAGAAAAAGGCGGAGTTTATTGAAAAACCTCTTGTAAGTCTGGTGGCAAAAGCAGGCGGTGAAACTGCTACAGGAGAAATTGATCATACTAATCACACAATTAAATTAAATTTTGGTCCTTGGGTGGATTTGTCAGAAACGACACTGACTATTGAAGTGAAACCACATGTGAAATTAGTAGATCCTATTGCTTTGGAAACGGTATATGACTTTAGTGAAACTAAAACAAAATCTATCATCGTAAATGATGTACAGAAAGATGTTACTTACAATTTAGTGGTAACTCAGACCGAACTAGTCTCTACTTTGGTAGACCATACAACACTTAAAGAATATAAATTGGATAATGATGCAAATATTGTTGATAGTAGTCTTGGACTAGGTACAACCGATTTTGCTAAACTAATTGACGGTAAATATATGTCGTCTCCGTCCGATTATGGGGCTGTAGGATGGAGTCCTTTTGCTTGCCAATATAATGGTACGGCAGATGCAACATTCCTAACAGTCGACGCTGGTAAAATGATGTATCTAGCAAAATTTAGTGCACATCGTTATTGGAATGAAGCGAATACCCAAGTTACCAAATTTGATCTTTATGGTTATTGTCAAGAAGGAGAACCTGCAAAGAATGGTTCTTTAGATGGTTGGACATTACTCGGCAGCTATAATTATAATCCAGATTCCCCAAGTAATTTTGCTGAAGGAGATTGTATTACAATTGAAAAGGAACAGGCCAAACAAGCCCGTTATTATCGAGTAAATGCCAAAGAAACCTGGTTTGTGCATTCTGGTTCCCCTGATGATTGGAGAGCTCGTGTGTATACTTTCACCGAATTCCGATTCTGGGAATATAAATAACATTCAATAACTTTTAGATGGTTGGTAGAGCTGTATAATCCTATCAGCCATCTAATTGCATTTTATAAATTACATAACTTCACAAAATTGATTATGAGAAAATTTATCAAATTCAGTGTACTTTTATTATGCTCTTTGATGGCATTATGTGTTTCATGTTCTTCTTCTGACGGTCCATCAGACGATAAAGAAGTTCCCCCTACTCCTCCGGTAAATCCGGGTGAGCTCTATCCATGGGAAGAGAATCGCACAGCACTTTTGAATTCCACTGATATGGTTCTTATTTATGGAGGAGGACATCACAGGGAACCTTATAATTGGGATGTAGACAGAATAAGTTCTTATGTAACTTATAAAGACAAGGCTGGAACAGAGCACTGGCTCTTCGACGCCTTTTTGTTTCTGGAATTGAAAGACACAGGTAATGGAGGAACCAATAAAACCTACACTTACGAAAATCAAGAAGGTTTGGATGCAGCCAATCAAAAGGATTGGAAAAGATTGGTTGATTATTATTTTGCAAGTAGTACCGGACTGGGAGCATTGAATCGTGCCATATCAAATGCACAAAAGCGTTTGGAAAACCCAAAAACGAAACATAGAGTAGTCATTGCCATTCCGGAACCCATAGCCCACAAGACACCGGCAAATGAAAATTCGACTACCGTATATTGGGGAAGCTTGGATGGACATATCATGGACTTTTCCATCGCACAGGATCGGGTAGATGCTTGTAAATGGTACATAGACTATGTCCGCAGCAAATTCAACGAGATGCAGTACCAGAATATAGAATTGGCAGGCTTTTATTGGTTGGCGGAAACAGCTGGAACTACCAGAGATATTATTTCCAAAGTAGGAGCTTACGTCAACCAATTCAAATATAGTTTCAACTGGATACCTTACCGTGGTGCAGAAGGACATGATAAATGGGAAACTTTGGGATTCAACAATGCCTACTACCAGCCTAACTATTTCTTCAATACAGAACAGTCATACGCTGTCCTGGAAGAAACTTGTAAAACTGCGAAAAGGGAAAATCTGGATATGGAATTTGAGTTTGATTACCGGGTGTTGGCAAGTAATTCGGAACACAATATTTATTATCCCCGTATGAAAGACTATATAAAAGCATTTAAAGCTCATCAAATATGGGACACTAAACGCTTGGCATATTATGAAGGCGGTGGAAACCTTCTTTCATTAAAGAACTCTGCCAATGAAGCTGATCAAGAACTGTATCATGAATTTTGCCAATTTGTGATTACCCGTCCCATTCGTTCCAAATAATAATTATCAGATCAATTAGGATGAGACGTATAAGAAAGCATATTCGTACATTGATTATAGTCAGTATCCCGTTCTTCACGACTCTGATAGTGAAAGCACAGCAAATGCTTCCCTATCAAAATCCGCAACTGTCCGTAGAAGAACGAGTGAACGACTTGTTAGGTCGGATGACTTTGGAAGAGAAAATAGGGCAGATTACCCATCTCCATTCGTACAAAGTATTTGACGGACAAGAACTGAATCCGAATAAGTTGGAAGTAGCATGTGGCAACATAGGATACGGGTTCTTTGAGGGGTTTCCACTCACAGCCTCACATTGCCGCAAGAACTTCCGCCGGATACAAGAATATCTGATAAAGCACACACGTTTAGGCATTCCCGGATTCTCGGTTGCGGAGTCTCTTCATGGAGTAGTCCATGAAGGGGCTACTATCTATCCGCAGAATATTGCATTGGGAAGCACTTTTAACCCTGAATTGGCGTATGCGAAAACCAAACATATTTCCGGTGAGCTGAACACGATGGGAGTTAAACAAGTACTCTCCCCCTGTATTGATGTAGCACGTGAATTACGCTGGGGACGAGTTGAGGAATCTTTCGGAGAAGATCCTTTTCTTTGTTCTGCTATGGCAGTAGCGGAGGTGCGAGGGTACTTGGATCATGGAATCTCCCCTATGCTGAAACATTACGGTCCTCATGGCAATCCATCAGGAGGATTAAACTTAGCTTCTGTTGACTGTGGGGTTCGTGATTTATTCGACATATATCTGAAACCTTTTGAAACGGTTCTTGCACAAACCCGCGTGATGGCAGTCATGTCAAGCTATAACGCTTGGAACCGAGTTCCCAATTCAGCTTCACATTTCATGTTAACGGAAATTCTTCGAAACAAATTTGGTTTTCGAGGGTATGTATATTCTGATTGGGGAGTAGTGGCTATGTTAAAATCATTCCATAAAACTGCAGGTGATGATTTTGAAGCTGCCCGTCAAGCTTTAGAAGCAGGTCTTGACGTGGAGGCCTCCAGTCCTTGTTTTGAAACATTAGCAAAGCAGGTGAAGAATGGAAACTTTGACATTCGTTACATAAATCAAGCTGTAAAACGCGTATTACGGGCTAAATTTGAATCAGGTTTGTTTGAGGACCCTTTTCAAGAGAAAGCTTCCTATCATCTTCCGTTGCGTGCAAAAGAAAGTATACAGCTTTCTCGTCAGATAGCTGATGAATCTACAGTATTGTTGAAGAACGAAGGAGATTTACTACCTTTGGATTGCACAAAACTAAAATCTATCGCGATAATCGGACCTAATGCCGATTGTGTGCAATTCGGAGATTATACATGGAGTAAAAACAAAAGTGACGGCATCACGCCACTCCAAGGCATACGAAATCTGCTCGGAAAACGGGTGAAAATAAATTATGCAAAAGGATGTTCGTTAGCGTCAATGGATACGACACTGATAACGGAGGCTGTTAAAGCTGTTCGCAATAGTGAGATTGCTCTAGTATTTGTAGGAAGTTCCAGTACAGCATTTGTGCGCCACAGTAATGAACCCTCGACAAGTGGAGAGGGAATAGACCTTAGTGATATTTCCCTAACAGGAGCGCAGGAACAACTCATCCGTTCCGTATGCGCGACAGGCAAACCTGTTGTTGTGGTTTTGGTAGCCGGTAAACCATTTGCCATACCCTATATAAAAGAAAAAGTACCCGCTATATTGGCTCAATGGTATGCTGGAGAACAGGCTGGAAACTCCATTGCTGATATTCTGTTTGGTAAAGTTAATCCTTCTGGAAAACTGCCATTCTCTTTTCCTCAAAGTACAGGTCATTTGCCTGCTTATTATAATTATCTTCCTACTGACAAAGGATACTATAAAGAACCTGGCACATACACCTTTCCGGGACGAGATTATGTTTTTTCAAGTCCTGCCCCCTTATGGACGTTTGGACATGGATTAAGTTATACCCGCTTTGAATACGTGCAAGCTACTACTGATAAAACAAGCTATCAGTCTCATGACACAATACGCATATCCGTAAAAGTAAAGAATAGTGGGAAATTAGCAGGAAAAGAAGTTGTTCAGATATATATTCACGATGTGGTTAGTACGGTCATGACACCGGTCAAACAACTGAAGGGGTTTAAAAAGATAGAACTACAACCAGGCGAGGAAAAGCTGGTGCAGCTAAAAGTACCTGTACATGAACTTTACTTGACTAGTAATTTCGGAGACCGATATTTGGAACCTGGAAAGTTCGAAATCCAAGTAGGCACTTCTTCAGACGAAATATATTATAAATTACCAGTATGGGTAGGCAATAAGCCTATTTCTTTAGAGGAAAACAGTTTGTCAAAAGCCCCCGTAATAACCACTGGTAAAATTATACGCATAGAAGGAATTGTTCGCGATGTCCAAGCTACACCAATAGCCGGAGTGAAAGTAAAAACTATAAATTCTGAAGAGGAAGTTATGACTGATGCAAAGGGATCTTATTCCTTACCAGCACATTCAGATGATATTCTCTTGTTCTCCAAAAAAGGCTATGCGAGCCAAAAAGTACGGACAAGCGGACAACATAAGATCAACATACAAATGATGAAAGAAAACTTTTAAAATTAATCTACTAAATAAAATGAGAAAATATAATTTTTTACTAGTAATGCTTGTGGCTATATTGGCCATTTCATGTTCACAATCTTCTTCTGATACACAAGTCTCAAATCTCGGAACAAAATGGCATTGGGATAAGGGGACTATTGTTATTGAAACTCCTGAACGTCCTACCGGGCAAACTAGTGTAATAGGTTTAAAAGCTCCCAAAATGGAATTTGTTCGTGTAGGATTCGTTGGATTAGGGATGCGTGGTCCGGCAGCGGTAGAACGTTTCACTTATATCCCGGGTGTGGAGATTGTAGCATTATGTGATTATGAGAAAGAACGTGCGGAAGAATGTCAAAAGTTATTAAAGAAGGCTTCTATGCCCGAGGCTACTGTTTATTCAGGTGAAAAAGGATATGAAGAATTATGCAAACGGGATGATATTGATTTAGTTTATATTGCAACGGATTGGTTACATCATTTCCCTGTAGCTATGTGTGCAATGGAGAATGGCAAGCACACGGCTATTGAAGTGCCTTCCGCTATGAGCCTAAAAGAATGTTGGGCTTTGATTGATATGTCAGAAAAGACCCGTAAACATTGTATGATTTTAGAAAACTGTTGTTATGACTGGTTCGAAATGAATACCTTAAATATGGCTCAACAAGGGGTATTCGGTGAGGTCATTCGTGCACAAGGAGCTTATATTCATAACCTCGATGAATTTTGGGATTATTATTGGAAAAAAGGAAAGGATGACAAACTCGGATGGAGATTGGAATATAACATGAAACATCGCGGAGATGTATATGCTACTCATGGTCTGGGGCCTGTGGCTCAAGCCTTAAATATCCATCGCGGAGATCGTATGAAAACATTGATTGCAATGGATACAAAATCTGTCATTGGCAAAGATCTGGTTGAAAAAAGAACAGGGGAAACGTGTAACGACTTCCGCAATGGTGACCATACGACTACACTTATTCGTACAGAAAACGGGAAAGTTATTGAAATACAACATAATGTAATGACTCCACAACCCTACAACCGTTTATATCAGCTTACAGGCACTAAGGGACTGGCTAATAAATATCCGGTAGAAGGATATGCGTTGGATTCTAATCAGATGAGTGCATCCGGAATGAAACCCAAAGTGGATAACTTGACCTCACATAACTTTTTGCCTGAAAATGAGATGAAAACGTTAGTAGAAAAGTATCAACATCCTATTTTAAAAAAATATGGTGAGATGGCTAAAGAAGTAGGTGGACATGGCGGCATGGATTTTATAATGGATAGCCGTCTGATTTATTGTTTACAGAATGGATTACCATTAGATATGGATGTCTATGATTTGGCTGAATGGTGTTGCTTGGCAGAATTAGGTGAATTGTCAATGGACAACAATTGTGCATCTGTCGCATTTCCAGATTTTACCCGTGGTGAATGGAACAAAATACAAGGTTACAAACACGCTTATGCTACTCAGGAAGAAGAAGCCAATAGTATGGAAAAAGCCAAGACTTTTACTAAAAAATTAAAAGAAAAAAAGTAAACTTAGGTAAGTGATCTTTATGTACCGAAATTGAATTAACCCGTTGGCAGAATTACATTAGCACATATGTTAATAATCAGCATTATGCACAACTTTTTAGTCACAAATCTTTTATAATTTTAATTCCGCCAACGGGTTGAATTAATAAAATACAATATTATGATAATAATACTTTGTTAAACATTGAATTAACATTTATGCAGCAATAGCGGCAAATTTAATTTCCTTTTCCCATAGCTTCCGATTTGTTTCCTTGTCAGGCCTAATCCCTGATATGGAAATAAATCGTTGCATGAGCAAAATGTTGTGACATAGCACTTTTACAGATGCCATTGATAAGGCTGTCCCCTTTTTCGAAGCTCCAGATTCACGGCGTTCAATGCTGCATTAAAATGGAAATTCAGTTTATCCAGCTCCCGCCTTTGGCAGTCGGTCAGCCCTGTAAACTGCTTTGAGTCGCGAAAGCAGCATCCGACCTGAAAACGCGTCCTGTAATAATCCATTACATCTATTGCCTGTATCTGCGTGTCAGTAGAGACATACTGTTTACGTACTTTCTCGTCCTCACTCTCCCAAATGCATAATCGAATATTTCTTTTGAGGGAACGGGAATGTACGATTGCCGAGAGTATTCGTCCCTCCTGCCCATTTTTTATGGAATAATTTCAAAACGGTTTTCTTCGAGATGCTTCATGTCCATTTTCCCATCGTACAGTTTGGGGCATCTTGCCACCGGTAGGTTTATCCTTGGTCAGATAACGAAAATAAGCGTCATCGCGAAAACGACTGATTACATATAATCCCATATCCAGGACGCCAGCCACAAAAGATGATTTGGAGAAATAGGCATTGACCACCACATGGCTGGTCAACCGTTGAAGTATTTCCTTGCGGCTTCGTAACACATGCAAATACCAGTCTGTTAGTGTCCACCTGACTTGCTCCAGTATTTTTGCCGGTAGTGTTTGAACAGCTTCTAGATGAAAGCAGTTGTGAAGATCTACATCAATGAATCCAATGCCGGAAATTTCCAGACCATGTTTAGTCGATTTAGCACAACCGGACCAGAAACGCCCCAGATAGGGCGTGCATTTACTCGATTTGCTGATATAGCTCGGATCAAAAGCGATAGCAACCAGATTGTCGGTATGTGAATCAGCCAAGCAGGCATTAAAAGACAACCGGTCACACTTACGTTCGAACTGCTGACGGTAACGCTGTTCATCCAAACGGCCGTAACACCCTAATTGGAGGAAATTTATTCTCCCAGGAATAATCAGATATAAAAGTAGCATTTCATGCATAAAACTCTCACGCCATTCATTTATCTTTACCGCTGAATTTAGCAGTACGCGTTTTATTATCTCCAAATATTGGTCAAGTTCGTTTCTATTCATCATTATTAAAGATGCGGTGACCCTTAATATAATGAATCGGTAGGACTTGATCTACTTTTTATTTGTTAATTCAATGTTTAACGAAGTATTGTTATTAAGACTTATCCATATAATTATCAAAATGGCATTTTTCATTTTGATAATTATAAATTCTCTGCCGGACGTATTTCCATCCATTGTACAGAATAGAGGATAAAATGGCGGAGATTTGCCATTATAAGAAATCACTTTGTTGCAGATATATCCATGTATATGTTCTTTTTACGTTATTTCTCACACTATTCTGTAATACATCTTAATTTTTAATGTTACTTTGCATCATTATGATTAGTAAGGGGTTAATAAATGAAACATTCCCTATTTCAGGGCTAAAATACGTTCCTTTTAAACGTACTTAGCATTTTTTTTAAACCTAATGGGACGTTGGACGTTCCTTTAAAATCAACCTTATGTTTTGAACAAATAATACGGTAATTCATATGCAAACAACAGCTATTTTATGCACAATTCTGTAAATAAATTCTATATTTTAGTAGTTCCTCGCTCTAGTTTCATCTATTTATCAAAAGCATCAGTTATCGAAAGTGAAGAAAAAATAGCATAAAGACATTCTATTCAACATAAGACAGTCATATTGATTATCGATTTCTCAAATAATACCATGATACCCCGTATCTCTAGCTTTGATGCAAAGATCATAATAATGTGCATTACTCTTTCCCATATAGTTCGTTGTCAGACAAAATTAATAGTGAATGAGCCATAAAACCACTATTTTTTAAGTAGCTTTTTAATCACTGGAGTCACCAAATCAGCATAACGCATCATACCTACATCGGTAAAATGAATGCCATCTACTGTTGCCTCACGATCGCTTCCAAGCATCCTCTTTGAGGATATATAGTATATGTTTTTCTCTTTTCCTTTTTTCAATTCATTAAATATACGACGCAAGGTGTCATTCAAAGTCTTAATTTTCCGGGCATTGGCGTTATTGTAGTAGGAGTCCATGAACTGTGGATCTTCAATAAAGATAACAGGTGTATGAGGATGCCTGTCACGAAGTATACGGTAAAACTTCTCCATTCGCTCATTCATCTGCTCAACCGTGACATTAGGTACAAAATCAAGCACGAAAACACCGGCATCTACTCCAGCCATCACTTGAGCTACTCCAAGATCAAGAAAAGCGTTGCCACTAAACCCGAGATTGATACATTCCCGATTCAAACGGCGTGAGATTATATTGGTGTGAGCCATGCCTGGGCGGGAGGCACATCCGCCTTGAAGAATGCTGGTTCCATAAAATACTACAGGTTTTTCACGTACAGGACTTTCTATTGCGGGCTGATTGATACTGGCGCCAGCATCGATTCCAATCGACAAAGAAACCAGTCCGTCGTATAGCGGTAAATAAATCATAAACTCCCGTTCTTTGGCTTCCATACCGCTGATGAGGCTAGATTCCGTACTTTTTCCCATGGGACGGGCACTATTCACAAAATACCAGTTCTTTCCTTCCAGACAGTAGAGGTCAAGTCCTTTCACTGCTACATCAGTCATATGATCCATATGGAAATTAACCAACGATTCCCATTTTACTGCAACTTGAGTCGAATTGCTTCGGAAACGCACTGCCATACCCGATGAATTCCGACTTAGTTGCCACAACGGTAAGCGAGAAATATGTTCCAATGAATCAGGCAAACGTACATACCGCTCTGTGGTAGCAGCGGTAGCCTTTCCCAATAGTTGGAATTCAGCCGCATCATAGTAGGTTACCTGAGCTGACAGATTACTTGCCACAAGTAATAAAATAAGGTTTGCTATCTTCCTATAAACTGAAAATGACATAGTATATATAATTAAAGTTCTTTACTTCACTAATCTGATATTAATATTTTTGCGTCCTTTCACCTCCATTTGTTGAGTGATGAATCTTGCTTTGACAAAAGCTATGGAATCATCAGTCCGAAGGTTGATAGAATAAAATCCCTTTTCATCAGTTTGAGTCTCCTGACCGGATGAAATGGCACGAACCGTGACATAAGCTACCGGAGTGGCTTGTGCATCACGTACAAATCCCTGTACAGTAATAAACTCACCACTTGGCGTGACTTTAATGATTTGAGGAGAATCAACTACAGGAGTCTTCTCAAGTTTACTCCCTACTTCGATAGAAATACGATGGACTATGCGATCTGATGCAGTGCCCACTTTTATCTCAAAAGTCCCGGATTCCAAGTAGCGATTACCGATATTATCGGTCAGGTAGAGTTCGTGTACGGGGACTTTCAATGTGATCTCTTTCGTTTCGGCTGGGTTCAAACTTATCTTTTCAAAAGCTTTCAGCTGCTTTACCGGTGTCATAACAGTACTGACAACATCACGTATGTAAAGTTGAACGACTTCTTTGCCGGCAACTTCTCCACTGTTTGCAATCTTTACTTTTACGGCTATGGTATCATGAGCTTGATAGTGAGTTTTATCGGCAATTGCTGAAACCAAATCAAATGTAGTATAACTCAATCCATGACCAAAAGCCCAAAGAGGGTTCGGAGAAGAAAATACATAATCTCGTCCCGGCGTTTCATAAGTTCCGGGCTCTTTATAGAATCCCTTGTCGGTGGTCAAATGATTGTAAAAAGCGGGAAGGTGACCGGAGCTTTGAGGAAAGGAAAAACTAATTTTCCCTGATGGATTTACTTTACCAAAGAGAATATCGGCAATGGAATTACCTGCTTGTTCTCCGGCATACCATTGAACTAAAATAGCCGGAACATTTTTCTTAGCGAAAGGTATAGCAAACGGTTTACCGGCTACCAATATTAGGACTACCGGTTTACCTGTTGCACAGACCGCTTCAATCAGTTCTTCTTGAGCACCAGTCAATTCAACACCACTTAAATCAATTCCCTCGCCACTAGTAGAAGGGGCACTGCTGTGGCGTACAAAAGCGGTACTTGAACTGCCAACAAACAGTAATGCAACATCACTCTGTTGAGCCGCACATACAGCTTCTTCAATGCCTGATTGATCAAACGAAGCGATAGAACAGCCTTGGGCATAGTTCACTTTCACCTTTTTGCCTGCCAAACGACAGATGCCTTGTAACGGTGTGATACCATCTTCTTTGTTTTTACTCCATGTATAATCGCCAAATTGCACACAGTCTGCATTAGGACCAATTACTGCCACCGACCGGAGTTTCTTTATATCCAATGGAAGTAAATTACCTTCGTTTTTCAGAAGTACTGTCGACTCATCAGCAATCTGACGTGAAAGTGAAACACACTCTTTGGCACGTAACGGCCAACGATATGAATTTTTCTCAAGGTAAGGGTCTTCAAACAAACCTAATTCAAATTTAGCACGTAACACACGTTTCACCGCCCGGTCGATATAGCGTACATCAAACTCACCAGCCAGCACTTTACTCTCAAGCGATTTGAAACAGAGACTCGACGCTTCAACATCCAAACCAGCCGTAAGTACTTGACTGGCAGCCTCAAAATCATTACCAGCTGTTTCGTGAAAGTTTTTCAACATATCAATAACTCCCCAATCAGAGTAAACATAGCCTCGGAAGCCAAAACGGTCACGTAAAATATCAGTTAGCATAAATTTTGAAGCTGAATTGGGTTCGCGGTTCCAAGCATTGTAGCTTGACATAACTGCTAAAATATCGGTTTCAGCCAGTATGGCTTCAAAAGGTTTCAGATAGACATCAAATAAATCACGAATGCCACACTCCACTGATGCCAGATTTAATCCGCCCAATGGATTTCCGTGCGGTCCGTAATGCTTTGCCATTGGTGAAATGCCATGATCCATATATCCTTTAACCTCTGCTACAGCCATACGAGCACAAAGGAAGGGGTCCTCACTAAACGATTCTTCCACTCTGCCCCAACGTAACTCACGAGCTACATCTATACAAGGAGCTAACACTTGTTTTACCCCAATTGTATTAAGTTCACCCGCAATATGCTTTGTCATTTCATAAGCCAATTCAGGATTAAATGTACTGCCTATAGCTATATTCTGCGGATAGATAGTAGAACCTTCATGCACCACTCCATGAAGTGACTCCGCTACCGAAAAACCCGGAATACCCAGACGTGTCTGCTCCAGCAAATAGGTTTGAATAATGCGGAAGTTCTTCCTGCATTGCGCTGCCGTGAGTGGAAAACCTTCGAAAAAGCCATACCCTTTATCACCACACATCTTTGCTAACTTGGCGGTATTGAGCTTTTGTCCGTCAAATACATCCCACGATTGCAAATGGCTGATTTGAGCTATTTTTTCCTGTAACGTCATACGGTTCAACAGATCGTTTACCCGTTCTTCAGTGGGAAGTGATGGATTCTTGTATGGAAATGCATGCTGTGCATTCAATGAAGAGGCACAACAAAATAAGCATATGATCAGAATATCTTTAATTATAAATTTCATAGTTACGAAAAATTAGTTAACAATTACGGATATAATGAGCAGAAGTCATCATCATATTTTAATATCAGTTCTTTAGCCAAAGATATTGGATTTTCTTCAGAAATGATTGGAAAATCTTCATTTTTCAATGTCCACTCATACTCAAACTGTGTAATATCCTGATGAAATTTCTCTTCATCAAAGTTTTTATGCCTGGTCATAGCGGCAATTACTTCTTCTGTGAAACGTTTCCAGCGTTCTCTGTAGAATGTACGTGTCAATCCTCCCCATCCTCTATTGGCATAATCGTTCAGCTGGGTATCTTTCTGTCCCCATACCGTAAGAATGCACCGTGCATTTTCTTCATAATATTTTTGTTCTTGTTCATTCACTGCAAAATCTCTGGCATCTTTTATCCATTTGCCTATTGAGAAAACAGGACTGCAGCAGAGCAATCGATCTACATCGAGCAAAAGCTGGTCCATACGCTGTCCCCACACCTTAGTTCCTTCCAAATCTTTTTTCCGATAGCAATCGGTAAACTTATCACGATAGTCAGCAAAAAGATTACCTAAAACTTGCCTTCCCACATTAATTACATCAAAATGATATTCAGAATGATATACTCCTTCAGCCTTCAGCAACTCTTTCCAGATTTCCCACAAATCGATATTTTTATAATCGTACCCGGGAAGTGTGTTCCATCCTTCTACGCCTTCTAACTGTGGACGAGCATTCATCAATACTGCTTGTCCGCAAAGGGCTGCTGAGGTATAGATCTTCTCATATAGTTGTTTCCATGCTTTAATAATATGATTATCTACATTCCCCCCTCTGCATTGGGCCCAATTTGCAATCCACTGGTGGACAGGTATTGAATTTTGCCATGCACGTTCAAAAACGAATTCATACATTAAAGGATTTACATCAAGACCTTCAAGCGTCACTCCCAAACCATATACGTTATCGCCTCCTTCTTTGAAAAGTCGATCAATTTTAAAATCTACATCATTCAGGTCACCAGCTAAAAAAGTGTTTCCACCAAAATTTCCTAAATAACACCAAATATAAGGTTTCCCGTAGTATTGCTCTGTATCACGCCATATTTCTGTATAATCACAATAATAATCAAGTAAAATCAGTTTATCTTGGGGAACAGCATTTAAAAAGGATTTGATACGGGGTTGAGTCCATTTCTCTTTGGCATGATAAAACATCCACGTCATCTGTAACCATTGAGCAGCGGAATCCACACTTTGGATCGATTTATAGATTTTATCAGATACATTGGACAAAAACTCCTCGTTCCAGTTGGGTGAGTCTACTTCGTTGAAAGGATCGATACCATAAATGTGGTTAGTGCCATACACTTTTGTTTGTTCCTCTAAAAAACGATGTTGAATGACTGAATAAAGCGAATCCATGGGATCAATGAAGTGACTACGATACTTTTCATCGTATCCTCCCCATTGACTCATTGTGTAGATTTTAGCTTCCGGATAAAGTTCTTTAAGTTCAGCGGGAACATGTCCTGCAAAAGCTGGTAGAATGGGAGTCATATCAAAAGCCCGTTCACGTTCAAGAATTAATTTCTGTAGTTTTTCTTGGTCTGCCAACCATGATTGAGGTAGCGGACTTTGCCAATAATCGACGTTTGACATACGATGCCAGGGAAGGTGAGCCGGACCTGTAAAATAAGTACGAACCTCCTCATCAGACAGTCCCATCTCCGTCCATACTTTATACCATATAGACTCTTGACCTGTGATAGCCAACGGCATGGTTACTCCATTCAGAGCCATCCAGTCAATAAGTCGTTCCCAATCACTCCATTTCCAGTAGGGCATAGAGTAACCAAAGGTGCAATAATTAAGAAAGAAACGATTCTTACACTTTGAACGTAAAATAACGGGAGCTTCTACTTCAGGTAGTTGAGCAGGCATTACTACACTATCCGAAGCATACCAAGAGACATGTGCCTGACAGTAATACTTCAAATAATGGTTTAGTCCTACGGCCAATGAATTCCGGTTGTTTCCTTTAATCAGAATCTTCCCATTGTCAGACTCAAGTGTAAAGCGGTCTATATCTACAGAATCAGTCAGAAGTTGAAATTGGAAAGAGTGAGCATGTTGAGGAAACAAACGTTCGCACATTTCACTAAGTGTATTTGTAGCCGGATCTTGATTTCTTTGGCAACTCACCATAAAAAAAAGTAGTATAAGATAAAAGTATTTATTGTTCATAAGCATATCGTCTATTCAAATGCGAGGAAAATGTTTTTTTATAAGAATTTTAAGGGTGTCCTTCTTCGGACACCCTCGATTGCAAATGTGAAATATACTTGTTAATGTGAATCACGGATAGGACGTTCTATAACAAACTTGCAGAACTTATGATAAAGAGCCACGTCAGCCGGTTCACTAGAGTACTTCAAGGTAAGCAATGCGTTATTACTCTGATAGTAAGCCAAGCGGCATTTTTCCCATACACCATACTCCTTGAATTTTGCCATATAGTTTTCCAAACGGTAAGCTTTGCCGTGAGCTGCCAACACATCGTCCTCAAACTCTATCTCCATCTGCATATTGCAACGCAAAGCTTCTTTGCAGGCTTCATCAAGACGTGTAAGAGGTATTTTATCGTCAAAATAGTAGTTGGGCTGGTAGTAAGCATAGTGAAATCCCAGTTCTTTCCAAGACTCGTGACCATCGGAATTGAAGAATGGAATCCAGTTGAAACTATATTTCAGTTCGTTCAGATAGTTGGCAATGGGGGTAATGATATTTCCGGTATGTGAAGCATCCTCGGCAATCCAATAGAATCCAGCTAAGTCGACATATTGATACCCCTTCTCGTTGAAACGGGCACGTACTTGATCGATGAACCACTTACAAGCCTTCACACGGTCAGCAGGTTTGGAGAAGTCGAGCGACACATTATCAATCTCACCCCAATATACACTCGACGAACCTGGCACCAATTCATTCTGTACGTCAATAGGCTCAGGAATGCCAATTATTACCTGGCGTTTGTACACAGGCGCCCCAATGGTAGTCATTGCTTTCTTTACACCGGCTTCGATAGCTGCAATACCAGTTTCTGAATTGAAATAACAATCGATGAGTTTCATCCACTCAGCCTTGGTGGCTGATTCATAGCGCATACCCTTGGTATACTCTCTCACCGTCTGCCAATTGTCGGAAGTATTGAGGATTTCAAGCATAAGGAAGCTATCAAAGAACCAGTGTGAAGTGTTTTGTTCGTCTACATAAGTAATATAAGGTTGGGCGCGTTCCTGCGTCCAAATGGGGCGTTGGTCACCACCCGAGTAAAAAAGTACCATATCGGTATTAGCCAAGATTGACTGACGGTTGATTTCCCAATCGTATTTTTGGTCGGGCTTAATTTCAATTTCTCCACTGCCGTCTTCTGGGAAAATAGGAACGGTATGTTCCTCATCGGAACAAGCTACTAATACTGAGCATAAGCCTCCCATCAGTAGTGATACAAAGGTAAGAACAATCTTTTTCATACGTTTCTTATTCATTGTTTTATTATGTTTAAATAATCGTTTGAATATCGTTTAAATGGAATTAAAAATAACATTAGGTACCGTTTACAGGCCTTTGAACTTTGTGAGTTCGAAAGCTATCAAGCCATGATCGGTAGTAAGCATATATACCTGTACGGCCAGTCCGTCCTGACTTTTGGCAAAAATTACATCACCTGTACAAGGAATATTCTCACCAAGCACACTGCTCACTCCATCGAACGCCCAAGGAGAGGTATATCCCGTAGCTGTATAACCTGACCCCGGTACGCCGCCCGGCACATCTGCATTTCCTATTGTATTGCCTTGCTGTGAATCGAAGATGAAGCCATTACTCATAGAATTAGCATTGGGATTCTTGGTGATGTCAGCTACATAAAGGCGTTGTGGTCCATTGAAGGAACCCGAACCATTCTGAACAGCTAACAATCTCGCGCCGTTAAAATCAACATAATCGATACCTTTAGTGAATCCTTGCCACCCCCAATAATGTGAATCGGGAACAGTAAAAGCAAAAGCTCTGTCTGCACTATCACCAACAGGAGCACAAATCACCATATTAGTTTCATTGGCTGGTGTAGATATGTAGCTGAAAGGTTTCTCCGTATTAGTTGTAAGGATCTTCGTATAGTCTTCTACACGTGCACCACTCACATTAGCAAATTCAACATGCGCCTTGCCACTCATTATGCCATCGACAAAGCTGATAAATACCATACGGTATGAGAAAGGAGACGTAGTGGTGAGTACAGCTTTTCCACTAGTAATGTCACCTGTGATGTGAATAGAACTACCCATATCAATATTATAGTTCCAGTTAACTCCCATAGGTGCCTGATCGAAAACTGGATCACTGAAAGGTTTATCAAGTATCAATGTGGGAGTGTTCTCTATACCATTTTTCCATACCCATACATTAACATCCGTATAAGGAGTGGCATAGCTTCCTGTACGGGTACTCACGTAAGCCATGGCTACCATGTGTCCATTATCATCGGAGGTAATAGCACGTATGATGCGATTAGATGGTATACCGATCACATTCACTTTCACCTGATCAAGCAACTTGCCGTTATATCGGTTAAACACCGGCATGTTGACGAAATTATTGCTATTACTAAGGATGAGATAATCATCTACTACAGCCATAGTACGATTGGCACCCACTTCAAACCCATGCGAATTTTCTTTCAAAGTCTGGAAACCAAAGAGTCCGGCCACATAACCCACACCATATTCCACGAACTCAGGAGTTTTGTACACTGTTTCGTATACCGTCTTCTTAACACCATCCTGTGCAATGATAGTAACAGTAGGCATCACACTCAAATCGAGGATTTTTGTCACAGGATCGTAAGCATCCGATTCAATAGTCGCCCATGGAGCAATGGTGATAAGTGCATTTTGCAATTCTCCGTCGATACTTGACGAGGTCTTATAGATAATAATTTGTCCTTTTTTACCCTCTTCAACAGGATCAGCCACTACAATCTGAGCACGTACATTGGCTAGTTCGACCTTAATGATATTAGCACGTTCCGATTTTTTATAAATAGCTGTAAAAGTGTAGTTCTTCTTGGAACCATCGGCTTCAATTAAGGTAGAAGAGAATCCTTCTTTCAAATTGTGAATACCCGATAAAGGGGGATCAAAACGGGCACCCACAGGAAGTGTAGCTTTGAGTCGCATACGGGTAATATCTCCTTGAATAGGTTCTGTATCTGAGATGTAGTAGGGAGTCTGTACTACAGCAGTACCGTTGGCACGATCGATAACGGTTTCATACTCAGTGTTCTCATTACCTGCAAATCGTCCGGTAATGATGAGTTGATCGGTGATTTCACTTTCGGTTCTCACCAAATCGTCAGGGTCAACACATCCCGCCAGGCAGAACGAGAAAGCCCAAAAGCCATTTATGATATGTTTTAGTTTCATATTATCTACTTATTTAGATGGTAACCATAATTATTTCCAACTAGGAGTTTGCTCACACATTATGTTATTTCGAAGCTCGCTGGAAGGTATCGGGAAAATATTATATTTCTTGGGGAACTTACGGTCCTGCGTGTCACATTCTACACGGGTATAAAGAAAGCTTGAACCGGTTTTTTCAATTTTGATACCATGCAGTCGTTGCCCATTGAGTACCTTTTGAGCAATATCCCAACGAACAAGATCATACCAACGATGTCCTTCGAGTCCCAATTCACATACCCGTTCCTTCGAGAGATCTTCAAGATAATTGTCCCAGGTAGACTGCTGAGCTAAAATAGGCAATCCCACACGAGTACGAATCTTGTTGAGATAGTCGTAAGCTTCCTTAAACTTATCCAAACGGGCATAGGCCTCGGAAAGGATAAGAACAATCTCGGCATAACGCATCTCAATCCAGTAGGATGTACTTTCAATGTCTACGTAGTTGATATTGTCGCTTTTATCCATAAATTTACGGAAGATATAACCGGTGGTACTAGTGCGCACATAGTCCTGGCTTGCCGATGTAGAGAAATCCATGTATCCGTCTTTACCACCTACGTAAAGTTCAAGTTGACGTCCTGTCCAATTGGCACCATTATAGAGAATAGAAGCATAGAAACGTGGGTCGCGGTTTCCCCATGGTCCTTCGGAATATTCATTCAAATGAGTCCAATCAAACGATTTCCAGTCCTTACCTACCTTGATATCAAATGCAGAAGCATACTCATCGGTAGGCGTAGCGGCTGCGCCCAACGTACCAGGTTGTAAGCCTGCTTTTTCTGTGTCATAGGGTGGGCAGAAGAAATGATTAAACATGTGTTGCTTAGTCTTCTGTTGAAAATAGACAGGCAAAATTAACTCCTTATTATTCACAGTATTGAAAATTTGCATATAGCTGTCCTTAGAAGTCCCTGAAAGTAGTTGATATACACCCTTTCTCTCCAGCTTTTCTACCTCTAATGCTGCATTAACAGCATCCTGCCAACGCTTGGCATAGAGAGCGGCACGGGCTTTCATGCCATAAGCAGCCCCCTTTGTAAGGCGACCTGCCTCCGATCCTGTCCATTCTTCCGGTAGGATTTGGGCTGCTTTTTCATATTCGTCAAGGATAAAAGTCCAGCAATCTTCTTCTGACGAACGAGCTTTTGCACGCTGGTTATGATCATCCACTCGATCTTCGTTGATACGCAGGATTACACCGCCATGACGCAATACCAGCTCTTGATAAGCAAAAGCACGCATAAAACGAACTTCGGCAGTTCGAATGGCTAACTGATCGGAATCCAAATTATCAGCAAAGCCACTATGAACATCGTAAAAATACTCATTAAACCGGCGAATCTGCTCGTACATGTCATCCCAATTAGAGCGATAATTAGCATCAGGACTCATCATATTGTCGTAATAAAAAAGTTTGTTCACGCTACCCTCAGCTACATTGAACCAAGAATATTTAATGAGGTCACTCACACCATCGTCCATGGCCAGATTAGCTCCCACATTGATATCGGCATTGCTATAAAACACGTTATAGAAACTTTTGACATAAAGATCCAGGTTCTTTATAGAAGCATAGGCTGTAGATTCGCTATAAGTGTCAGTAGGATCGATATCGAGCACATTACACGATTGCAATGTGAGGGTCGACAGAGCCAATCCCAGTAATAGATTTTTTGTTTTCATGCTAATTTATTTTATTAGATGTTGTACATAGGGTTTAGAACGTTACGTCTACACCAAACGTAAAGGTGCGTTGCTGCGGATAGTAACCTTGAATGACATTGGCCGACTCTGGGTCGAGGTACTTAAACTCGGTGAGAGTAAAAAGGTTGTGGCCGCTGGCAAACAGACGAAGATTGCTGATACCGGATTTCTTTACCCATGACTGTGGCAAGGTGTATCCCAAAGTCACATTCTTGAGGCGTACGTAAGCACCATTACGCTTCCAGAAGTCAGATACCTGCGCATTATTAGCATAAGCTACTGTACTGAGACGCGGATATTCAGCATTGGTATTGTCGGGACGCCAGCTGTTCTCCACCAAGTAGTAAGGCGCGTTATCCCATCCGGCATAGAAAGGGCGCGTAAGTGGAGTCTGGTCACGTGCACCGTTGTTCCATTCGCCACAAAGCAACTTGTCGCACAAGGCAGCACCTTGCAACTGAACAGAGAGGTCGAACCCTTTCCAGTTGGCGTCGGCCATCAACGAGAACATCATCTCAGGCGTGGTGGGGCGTGCAATCTTTACCTCATCGTCCCAGCTAATGAGTCCATCACCATTATAATCAAGGTAACGGATGTCACCCAATCGGGGAGTTTCGCTGATAGGTAATGGAGCTGCGTCAATCTCGGCTTGTGTCTGATACAGACCTAGCGATTTCAACCCCCAAATGGACCCTACCGATGTTCCCAGACGGTTCTGCCAAGGTTTAGTATTGTCAGCCTGCGTCATACGCAGTATTTTATTGCGGGCAAACGAAAGGTTACCATTCAAGCTGTAATTGAATTTGCCAATGTGATTACGGTGTTTTACTGTCATCTCGAATCCACGGTTATCAAATGTACCACTGTTTTCAATACTCGGATAATGGCCTCCCAGCGAAGGAGGATATACACCACCAATGGAACGAAGGATATCGTAAGTATATTTGTAGAAAACATCGAACTCAATGCCCAAAAGACCATTCCATGCCGAAAGTTCGAAACCAACGTTGATAGAACGACATTTTTCCCAAGTAAGATTCTCCATCGGGTAAGATACTTTATTATACAGAGTATTCACCGCTTGTGGAGTAGTACCGAAAACTGTACTGTTTTTGGCCCATGCGTACTGTTTGCGATAGAGGAAAGGATCAACATTGTCGCTACCTAAGATACCGAAAGAGGCTCTTAACTTGAAGCGTTCCACTTGAGGAAAGAGTTCTTTGAAAAAATCCTCTTCAGAAGCAACCCAGCCCAATGAAGCCGATGGGAAGAATCCCCAGCGATTACCCTTTTTAAAGTGATAAGAGCCATCGTACCGGAAAGTAAATTCAGCCAAATAACGGTTATTATAAGCATAGTTGAAACGACCAACATAACCGGCATAGCCCTGGCGGATGCTGCTGGAAAAGTTACCATCGGTGGGATGAATAGTAGAGCCAAAGGGTAACTCGTCAATATCGAGAAGTGCGAAATCGGAGCGATAGCCTGTCAGCGTATTTCCTTTACGCTCAGTCTGTTCATAAAGGAATAGTGCACCTACATCATGTAAACCAAACTTTTGGTTGTATGAGATAGAAGGGCGTAATACTACTTGCTGTTCTTTCTCGTCACCGACTGACATCCCCCCTGTTGGCTGCAGATTAGAAGCATATTGACGTACATATTTCTTGGACTCGGGTTTATAAAGCATTAATTCGTAAGAGTATTTGAAGCTGCGTGAATCACGATCTTGCCAGTCCCAACCCACAAACATACCAGCTTTCAAACCTTTGAGGAAGGGGAAAGAGTATTCTATCTTGGCCGATGTCTCCAGACGCATGGTGCGCGTTTTACTATAGCCCGAATGTCCAGCTGCATACTCAGGATTGGAAGCACCACGATAACCAGATGTCGGCATCCCTTCATATTCGAGTGGAACAAACGGAGCGGCATAAAGCAATACCCCCACCACATTATTCGTCGTTTGATTCTCATAACTGTCGCCACCTGGCTGATAGTAGTCGTTAATTTTACCAGCCACGTTAAGTGACACACTGATATCTTTGGTTACTTGCGTATCGATATTCGAACGAAAGTTACCACGTTCCAGCTCAAAACCTTTAATGAAGCCATTCTGTTTCATAAATCCGCCACTGAGGAAGTAACGGGTTTTCTCGTTGCCACCACTGATAGAAAGATTGTGCTGATGCATTAAAGTAGTACGATAAATAGGTTCCTGCCAATCGGTATTTTCAAAGCCATCGGTAGGATCTCCATTGGTAGTCATGGCAATTTCTTCATCGGTAAAGTAGGCTTTCTCACCATCCATGCGACGAGCATAGTTATACCACTGCATATAGTGTGTACCATTCATAAACTTGGGTAGCGTAGTAGCATGTGAGAAAGTGAGCGACCCTTTATAATTAATGGCAGTTTTGCCCTCTGTTCCTCGTTTGGTAGTGACCAATATTACACCTGCAGCAGCTTTCATTCCATACACAGCACACGAGGCGGCATCTTTTAATATAGTAACTGATTCCACTTCATTGGGATTGATATACGCCATGCTTCGTTCTACACCATCTACCAGAATAAGGGGGCCATCACCTCCATTATATGTAGAATGTCCACGAACCAACAATGAAACATCATCAGCTCCCGGGGCTCCGGTGGCTTGTTGAGATATCAATCCCGGCAACTTGCCGACCAAGGCTTGCGAAACGTTGCTTGTTGTTGACTTCAATAATTCTTTAGAAGATACCGAAGCTATTGATCCTGTAAGATGGATCTTTTTCTGAGTACCATAACCGACTACTACCACCTCGTCGAGGCTATTAATGTCTTCTTGAAGGGTAACATTGATCATAGAACGGCTGTTAACTTTTACCTCTTGTGTTATCATACCTATATATGATAGTACTAATGTAGCAGACCTGGGTGCATTCAAGGTAAAATGACCATTAAGATCAGTAGTTGTGCCCGTTGCGCTCCCCTTTACGGTCACACTGACTCCGGGTAACGGCAACCCTGTCGCATCTATGACGACTCCATTGACTGTACTTTGCGCATAACTATTCGATGCGCATACAAAAAGTATTGTTAATGAGAAGAATAATATTCTCATAGAACAAAAACGACCTTTTTGCATAGCTTTGTGTTTCATAAGTTAGAAGTTTATTAATAATATGTATATATTTTATTTAAAGTTGGCGTGTTATCATTTCCTCAATTACTTTAGTGGCAACAGTAGAAACATCTTTTTGGTTAGCAATATCCCATAATGATGAATCTTCTTCAAGAACAAACTGTGTACCCACAATCCAACTCTGAATCCATCCGGTAAGAGTGCTCCATACCCCCCATCCGGCATCAGCATTCGAAGCCCAATAATTCCAATCTTCATAATTGAAAGCCCTGAACCATGCACCATCTACGTTCTTGAATTTATCACTACGTACTTGAATACGAATCAAAAAATCGCGCATTTGATTTACAGCCTTTATGTAAGTAGTATCCTGAGTTGCCTTAGCAGCTTCACACAGACCCACAAAGGCAAAGTTTGTTGTATAAAGCATATCAGCAACCGGATCGCCATTGTCAAAAATTAGTGGTGCTTCGTTGTTGCCGTATTCCGCATTGGAAGGAGTACGACCAAAAAGACTTTTTGACTCATCACCCAGTTCTTCGCGAATACCTCCACAAGGCACTTGATTTCTAAGAAGTTCATTTGTCATAAAATGCAGCCAATCCAAGTGTTCCTCTGTTGGTTCCACCCGATAGAGCCATGCTAGCGGCAGAATCATACGGGCACGTTCTTGTTGAATTCCATTAGTCCACGACCACTGTTCCGGATATCCTTCCATCATCATAGTTATTCCACGTTTCACACGTTCAAGCAGTGGCTGATAATGTGTTTGATTATAAAGCCAAAGATAGCAAGCCCAGTTCCAAGCCTCAAAGTGAGCATGCAGATTTACCAGGTTAGCATTATAGTATGATTTCCATCCGCATTTCTGTAAATCAGACTCAAGAATATTTTGTCCTCTAAATCCATTTAATCCCGTAGTACGGAAATTACCTACAATGCCCTCAACAATTTGCTTATCCCATTTAGGGTTATTCATCAATGCTGATGAAGCGATAGAACCTAATAATGAACGGGCATTATCATCGCCATAATAAGTGCCTTTATGTGTATAAGCCCATCCTAACAGACCATATGATGGGGATTTTGGATCATTGCGTACTGAATCTCTATATTCAGTGAATGAATAGTCGAGTAAATTGGCAGCTACCTTTGTATATTGTGAATTATCCAGTAATGTACCGGCAGCAGCAAAAGCGAACGAAGTTTCTCCTTGAACATCATCACGCATCCAGTAACGATACATCTGCGTACCGTCATATTTAATACCTGACATATGCCCTTCCAATACACCCAACGAACCATCACCATCAGGCATGTCAGCTGGCAATTCAGGACCAACCGGCATCAAACCATCACCCATATACTTATCTGCCCAATCTTTTTTCCAAGAAGGATGCACCAAGAAGTGACCATTATAATACCATTCCACTCCCTTAGCAATACTTTGTTTTCCAGCCTCCTCTGGTAACGGCTCGGTAGCAGTATAGGATGGTGACACATATGTCAACCAAGAAGAAAATGTTACACCTTCTTTATGCAGCAACCAGTTCATAATATATTCAAACATAGACTGCACACGCTGCTCAGGAAGATAACGACAAACTGCAAAATTACTGATACTAGTAGCAGCTACCATCAACTGATTATTCTGCTGATACAACAATGGATGGACCGGTGTATTGGCCAAGCCATATACCGCTTTATCAAAACCTGCTACCCTAGCAGCTACCAAATACGTACTATCAGGTGTTAAATCCAATTCCTTCAACACGCATCGGTGAAAAGCCATCAAAGCCATAGAAGGAAGTTGAGGAGTTAGTGAATCACAAACCACTATCCGCTCCAGTTCCATGGTATCCGTCTTTACACACAAATGTTCACCGATCTGCTGAGGAAAGTCCATGAAAACACGCAAAGACTTCGATTGAATCAAGGCTAAATCCTCGCTTGTCACCACTGTACCCTGTTCTGGATAAGAAGGACAAAGCAATAAAACCGGAGCCTGCTCTGAAGCTATCCGAAGAGCCTCTGTTACAGAAGTACAGAAATGTAATTGATATCCCTCATCTGTCAACAACTGAGCCAGATTGCTATGTGCATCGCCATAACACACAATCTTCTCCTTCTTCACTCCACAAGAGAATAAGAACAGACAAAAAAATAGGATTGATATAATTCTTAATTTATTCATTATTCTTTATTTTTGACTAATTGCTTCCAATGTTTTCCAGCACTGATACAAGCCTCTAGGTACGTGGAAACAGCCTTTCCATTTTCCTCCTTTTAATGAAAGTAACACTTCACCGCGGCGGTTCAGATAACCAAACCATTCAGAGTGTTCCTGATCCTTGAAGTGTTCCCAAGTATAGTTGTGCACCTTTTCGAACCATTCCAGACACTGTTTGTCTCCTGCAAATTGATATCCTTTTAATAAAGAAATAAGCGTCTCGATATGCACCCACCAAAGTTTCTGGTCCCATTCCAACTGTTGTGGTGGATAGCCATCACGATCCATGAAATAATAGATACCTCCATATTCTTTATCCCAACCATATTCAAGCATCGTAAGAGTGATGTTCTTAGCCTTTTCGATTAACTCCGGACGGTTTAGGCGTTTCCCCAAATCCATGATAAACCACATGGCTTCAATCGCGTGACCGGGAGTAATCTGCCGTCCTTCAAAGCAATCTATTAGATTACCATTCACATCTACATTCTCA
>NZ_JACOOB010000029.1:0-16167 GCF_014287315.1 Bacteroides sp. NSJ-39
TCTTTAGGCTACTATTGACGGAACAATAGGTTTAGACGCAGTGCTAAACAATTACTTATACGACTTCTTGTCGCACGGAATGCTTAAAGATACAAAAAAGGCAACTAACTCGCAATGAATTAGTTGCCTTAAATTTTCCTATTTCAGGAATATCCCTACATTTAAGATAAGAAAAATGATGCAGCCTTTTTTCATGGTTTTAAAATTGTTTATATAGCTAATAAAGCTATTGTATGTTTTTCAGTTTATTATTCTCTTTGATCTAGTAAGCTGCCCTGTATTTTCCTTCCTCTTTATCTTCCAGCATATTTAGGTAGGAAGTATAGCGTGATTCGCTGATTAAATGTTCCTCTACCGCTTTGCGCACAGCACATCCCGGTTCGTGACGGTGCGTGCAGTTGCCGTATTTACATTCTGCGGAGACTTTGAATATTTCGGGAAAGTAATGTCCGATTTCTTCTTCTTCCATATCGAATGTACCGAATCCTTTGATACCGGGAGTATCGATGATATATCCGTCTCCGTCCACAGGGAACATTTCGGAGAAAGTGGTAGTATGCATTCCTTTGTTGTGATATGAAGAGATTTCACCCGTTTTTGTTTCTATTCCCGGCAGTATGGCATTGATAAGGGTGGATTTTCCTACTCCCGAATGTCCGGAGAACAGTGTAATCTTACCTTCCAGTGCCTTTCTGATTGCTTCTACTCCATGACCGTTTTTGGCGGAAACTTTGAAGCAGGGATAACCGATATGTGTGTATAGATTGATTAGTGCGTCCAAATATCGGAACTCATCTTCATCGTAGGCATCTATTTTGTTGAATACCAAATTGACAGGAACCCGATAGGCTTCTGCAGATGCGAGAAAACGGTCAATAAAGATTGTTGAAGTTTCGGGATAATTGACAGTAACCACCAACATACATTGATCGAGGTTGGCGGCAAGGATGTGAGATTGTTTGGAAAGATTGGAAGAACGACGGATAATGTAGTTTTTTCTATCTTCTATTTCGTTGATAAAGGCAGTGCCTTCTTGGTTAAGGATAATCTGGACACGGTCGCCTACCGCTACCGGGTTGGTACTTCGGATTCCTTTGAGTCGGAAATTACCTTTGATTTTACATTCGATAAACTGTCCGTCATCGCTCTTTACCTGATACCAGCTACCTGTGTTTTTGATTACTAATCCTTTCATAAGTTGAGAATTGAGAGTTGAGAATTGAGAGCTGAACGCGTTGTTGGTATACTACATAGTAACTTTCAACTCTCAACTCTCCATGCTCAACTTATACAGTCATAATTTCTTTATCTTTTTCAGCAAGCATATCATCAATTTGTTTGATATACTTATCGTGGATCTTTTGCAGTTTCGCTTCCGCATTCTTTTGCTCATCCTCTGCCAATCCGTCTTTTACAGCTTTCTTAAGTGCATCGATACCGTCTCGGCGGGCGTTGCGTACGCTGACTTTTGCAGTTTCGCCTTCGCCTTTACACTGTTTTGCCAATTGCTTACGACGTTCTTCCGTCAGAGGGGGAATACCGATACGGATCACTTCGCCGTTATTTTCAGGCATGATACCGAGGTCGGAGTCGATAATCGCTTTTTCGATGACACGGAACATACTCTTATCCCACGGTTTGATGGTGATACTACGTGCATCGGGAGTAGTTACGGCTGCTACATTGCTGATAGGAACCATACTTCCGTAAGAGTCTACACGGATACCGTCCAACAGTCGGGTACTCGCTTTTCCGGCGCGGATATGTGCCAGTGCTTCTTCCAGATACATAACGGCCATATCCATTTTTTCTTGTGCATTGTCAAGGCAAGTCTTTACGTCTACCATATTTTTTGATAATTAAAGTTGCTATTTGATTGATTAAGTAGCAAAAGTATATTATTTTTTGTTCATCTGCAACAGCATTCCCATCTTTTTTATGAGTGATTTGCCGATGATAATCAAGGTCACGGCGGTGATAATCATTAAAATACCAACCATTAAGCGAGGAGTTAGTTTCTCATGGAACAGCATAACACCGAAAAATAAGGCTGTCACAGGTTCCAAAGCACCTAGAATGGCGGTTGGTGTGGAGCCTATATAATGGATAGCTAAGGCGGTGCAGACCAATGATATGGCGGTTGGCAGAATAGCCAAAGCCAATGTATCTGCCCATAACCAGGCGGATGGTATAACCTGCAGCTCCATACAGAAGTTCAGACGGACGATGTAAACCGATAGTCCGAACAGGATGGCGTAAAATGTAAGTTTGGTGGTTGGCAGGTTTTTCAATGTTGAGCGGTTCACACCTACTATGTATATAGCATATGAGAGTGAAGACAGCAGTACGAAGATGATCCCCAACGTGGATAGCGGTTTGTCACCATCTCCTTGATAGAGCAAAGCAATACCCGAAAGTGCCAGCAGAATAGAGAAAACTGTAATTGCGGATATTTTTTCCTTGAAGAACACCCCCATAATAACAGCTACCATTACCGGATAAACAAACAGGATGGTTGAAGCGATTCCGGCATCCATGTAATTATAGCTCATAAACAGGAGCAACGATGAGAAAGAGAACAGCAATCCCATAATGACTAAGGGCAAGACGTCTGCCTTGTGAAGCACAAAGGATTGATGCTGCATTTTCATCAGAATACCCAGCACGATTGCGGCAAAGAAATAACGGTAGAATAAAACGGTATCGACACTCATTCCGGCTGCATAGAGCGGAAGTGCAAAAAGAGGATTCATACCGTAGCTGGCAGCGGCAATGGCTCCATAGATAAAACCTTTGGTCTTGTTATTCATTGTTCTTAGTCCTTTTTTATGGCGTGCAAAAGTACGCAGTTCGTCAATGATAAACAAGCGTTTAGGCGGTTGATAGTATAATTTAATCTTTCGTATGCTAAAAACTATTTCCAAGTAAAGAGGGAACTAATCTTGTTTATGCATAAAATTAATCGTCTGACAGTAGTCAGACGAAAAAGAATCAACTGTCAGACGATTAATTTTATTCGATCGGGAGATTAGTTGTGTACTAATGTACCTATCTCTTCTCCGCTGATTACCTTCTTTAAGTTGCCTACCGTATCCATATCAAATACAACGATAGGCAGATTATTTTCCTTGCACATACAAGTAGCAGTTAAATCCATAACTTTCAGACCACGTTTCAGAACTTCGTCATAAGTGATGTCGTCAAACTTGGTTGCGGTAGGATCTTTTTCGGGATCAGCTGTATAGATACCGTCTACACGAGTTCCTTTCAGCATAACGTCTGCTTCGATTTCAATTCCTCTCAGTGAAGAACCGGTATCTGTGGTGAAGAAGGGATTTCCCGTTCCTGCGGACATGATAACCACTTCACCGTCTTCCATACATTCGATGGCTTTCCATTTGCTGTAAAATTCACCGATAGGTTCCATCCGTACTGCTGTCAATACACGGGCTTTCACCCCGGTGGCAACAAGTGCCGAACTGAGGGCAAGACTGTTGATGACCGTAGCCAACATTCCCATTTGATCGCCTTTCACACGGTCGAAACCTTTACTAGCTCCGCTTAGGCCACGAAAAATATTTCCGCCTCCGATGACAATGCCGATTTGTACCCCTTGTTCGTGGATTTCTTTGATTTGTTCCGCATATTCTGCCAATCTTTTTTCGTCAATGCCGTATTGCTTTTCGCCCATCAGGCTCTCTCCGCTTAATTTTAGTAGAATTCTTTTATACTTTGCCATATCTTTTACTTTTAATGTTTTCCGCAAATATAGAGATAATTTATCGGATACTCCTCATCAGGGAACGATTACTTTTCGCATGATTTGTCTCCCTAAAAAGGTTTGCACGATTCCTCTTAGTGAAAGATAAACAAGGAAAGCCAACCATAAGGCATGATTTCCCAACAAGGAATGGAATCCGTAATATATTCCGAAAAAGCTGGCGGAAGCTACCAACATGGAGTAAAGCATTTGGCGGGTGGCGGTAGCGCCGATAAAGATACCATCCCAAAGAAAGGCGGAAAAACCGGCTAATGGAATGATAAGTGCCCAATAAAAGTAGGAGTCGGAAGCAGCGATTACTGAAATATCATTGGTTAACAGGCCTAGAAAGCTTTTCCCGCCAACTGAATATAAGAGGGTGAATAGAAACGAAAGACCCAATCCCCAATAGAAGAGATGATGTACGGTACTGCGGAGGCCTGTTTGATTTTTTGCACCGATATAACGTCCAGCCAACGCCTCACCGGCATAAGCAAAGCCATCCATGATATAGGAGAATAAGGTGAATAATTGCATAAGCAAAGTGTTGACGGCTAAAACGACTTCTCCTTGTGCTGCTCCGGCAGAGGTGAAAAACATAGTGACCATGACAAGACAGAGTGTACGGAAGAATATGTCGCGGTTAACTTGAAAGAAGCGATACATGGCTTGTCTTTGTATTATTTCTTTCCAGACGATTCGTTTGTGGAGCGTATGGTAGTAATGCATATAGAGCCAAAGAGCCATGAAGAAGCCTGCATATTGGGCAATAAGAGTTCCTGCGGCTACGCCTGCCACTTTCATATCCAATAGGTAAACAAAACATAGGCTGGCAACAATATTAACTATATTCTGGGTAATGGCGATATACATCGGAAAACGTGAGTTCTGCATACCGATGAACCAGCCTGCAAATCCATAAAGCCCTAAGGTGGCGGGAGCTCCCCAAATACAGATGTAGAAGTAAGTGGTTGCCAGTTGTTCTATCTCCGGTGTGGTCTTTATAAATGTAAATGCCAAGTGCAGAATGGGATACTGAAACAGCAGCAGACAGAAAGCGATGAGTAATCCTACTCCGATGGAACGTAGCAATAGTCGGGTGATTTCGTTAAGGTCGTGCTGCCCGTAAGCTTGTGAAGTCATTCCACTGGTCCCCATGCGAAGGAATCCGAAAATCCAGTAGATGATATTGAACAGCATTCCTCCTACGGCGATGGCCCCGATATAGGCCGGAGAACCGAGATGGCCTACAATGGTGACATCGATGAGTCCCAATAATGGAACGGTGATATTCGATATGATTGATGGGATGGCAATCTGTAATATTCGTCTGTTTTCAGTGACCTGTTTTTTATCTGTCATTGTATAAAAACACTTTTATCAAATTGATTGTTCTTTTCGTCCGCAAAGGTACATCTTTTATTTTTTTATTGTATCTTTGTGTGTCACGAACTAAATAACAAAAGTAGGATTATGAGAGCCTTAACTATCTTCTTTTTATCATTGTTTTCATTGCCGCTGGTGCTGAATGCGCAGTCGGTCGATGAAATGTTGCAGAAAGTGTCTGCTGCCATTGAATCAGGGCAGCATGGACAGGCTGTGAGCTATTTCCGCCAAACAATCGGTTTGGATATAGACCGTACCGAGATGTTCTATTGGACGAGCATTGATAAGAGTAGTGATATTAGTTCAAAATTAGCTGTAGAACTGGCTTCTGCTTATAGGAAGAATCGGAATTATGACAAGGCTTATCTGTTTTACAAGGAATTGCTTCAAAAGACTCCTGATAATGTAGATTATCTGGAGGCATGTGCTGAGATACAAGTGTGCCGTGGGCAGGAAAAGGAGGCTCTGCGTATGTATGAAAAGGTTTTGCAGTTGGATGCGGATAATTTGGCTGCTAATATATTCTTAGGTAATTACTATTATCTGATGGCTGAAAAGGAGAAGAAACGGTTGGATACTGATTTTAAAAAACTTGCATCGCCTACTAAGATGCAATATGCGCGTTATCGGGATGGATTATCAAAAGTCTTTTCGACCGGTTATCAGAAGGCCCGGAATTCGTTGAGAAAAGTTATTTCACAATTTCCGTCAACAGAGGCTCAAAAGACATTGGATAAGATATTGAGAATAGAAAAAGAGGTGAATCGCTGAAAATGGTTCACCTCTTTTTCTATAATACAGTTTTATTTGATTGTTCGCATGGGAAATTCTTGTGGTGCCGTTGTCTTTGTTATACTTCTGGTAACCTTTTTTCCTGGAATCAGCGGACTGTGTGCCAGCACATACCGGATTCTATTTTTTTGTTCATTGGTAAAGCGATTAACGTATGAGTATTCATAGTCCATGATGTTGTTTGGGGTAGATTGGGTATTATCCATACAGTTTTTCCTTTCCATAAGATATGGTAAATCATTGAATGTGATCTTGATTCCATTTTTAGGGATATAGTTGTCTAAAAAATCTTTATATTCATCTCTGTTGTAAGGAGAGGTATCTGTACAATAGTCAGTGTCCTCACATAGATTGGTAATTATATTTCCTGCCGAGTCTTTCGTTTCATTGAAAGTATGATATAAACCTAGATAGTGTCCAAGTTCATGGGCAAGGGTGGCAATAACATCTGAAGGATTATAGATTTGTCCTTCTATATTGGCTTTCCCGTTAATATATAATTTGTTGATAGATATACAGTGAGGATATGTCAGAGTGGAGTGCGTTGGTAAGAAATTAAGTTGATTTAGTCCTTCTAATTTGTCCGGCTTGACTGTATATGGAAGGTAAGAGATTCCTAATATATTTTTGTTTGTGAACCGATATAACATAATATTGATGTATTGGTCGGTATCCCATAGATATTGAATATTAGACTTGTCATCCATAAAATTGTCACAGTCCAATTCTGCGTTGTTTACTTTTATACGCTCTATTCCAGCCTCAGAAAGTACTTTTCCCTCATTGTTGTGGGTAGCAAGGATGAATTTCAAATGAATATCTACACTTTTGTTATTCGAATTGTCATAATAATTATTGCAAGCATCAATAATTTCTTTTATTCTTTTAGTTGTCACAGTTTGGTCTGAATCGCTCCCATCGTAAAAGATGTGGAAGATTACAGGAAGTTGATAAGACTCTTCTTGGTTATCAGTATCGCTTTCTTTAATAGATGGGGTAGGACTGTTTTCTGAGTCTTCACAACTAATTATGAAAAATAACAAAGCAAATAAAGTAAATAATGTAGTTCTCATATATAAAAGATTTTTATCTCAATAAATATTCCACTTCCTTAAACATATAAGCCCTTCGGACCTGTTTTTCGTCTTCTAAGATTAACCTACCTTCCGGCTCAACACAAATAATTCGTGCCAGAAATTCACCGTCAACATCTTTATATCGGTGCATTCCTTCTTTTCTGAAAAGTGATTTCTCATATTGGTTGGTTATCTGTGTTATATCTCCTTTTTGAAGTTTGGCATAATAAGACTGAACACGGATCATGATATTCTTTAATATCTCAAAGACATCATGGCGTTTTCCAGTGATTTGATATAGTGAAACAGGATTGGGAGCCGGACTGTAGAATTCTTCCTGGTTAATATTGATTCCGATTCCTGCAATGCTTTGACAGATGTTCCGTCCCATCAAATCGTTTTCGATTAATATTCCACAAATCTTTTTCTCTTTCCAATAAATATCGTTCGGCCATTTGATAGAAATGTCCTCAGTATAAGTACTTAACTCTTCCTTAATAGCCAAAGATATAATCTGCGAAATAAGAAACTGGCAGCGCGCTTCCCAAAAAACAGGGAAAAGCACAAAACTGAAAAGGAGGTTCTTGAGCGGTTCTGATTCCCAAGAGTTCCCACGTTGCCCTCGTCCGGATGTTTGAAAGTCGGCAACTACGGTCGTCAACTCCTCTACTTTTTGCCGGGCACAAAGAGTTTGCAGGTAGTTATTGGTCGAATTCGTTTCACTGATATGAATCAATGGAACGGGGAATATTTCAGGGGAGGGCGTCATATTTTGCACGTAGTTTTTGGGGGAACTTCTTGATGACTTCATCATAGGAATGGTCGATCAGTTGTTTTATCAGTTTATCATCTAGGTCGCGGTCAAGGAATACTTGGTTCCAGTATTTTTTGTTAAAATGCCAAGCACCTTCCACGCCATTGTAATGGTCCCGCAATTCGATGGCGTAGTCTGGATCACATTTCATCGTAATCCTGTCAGGCGTATTGAAACTAATACATAAAAACATTTTTCCCATGACTCTGATTGTCAGGAAATCATCACCAAAAGGCATATCTTCCGTAGCGGCTTTTTTGCTGAGGCTGTATTCTCTGGCTGTTTCAACATTCATAATTAATCAATTTATAATAATTTTGTATCTTCTATGTCTTGAATTTTAAAATAAAGGAGGATAAAACGCCTCTTTGATATGCTCGATCTTGAAGTTTCCGTCTTCGCCCACTACCGTAATGATATCGAATCGTACAGGTACATCGATTTGAAATAGTCTCATATAGGTATCCGTAGCGCGTACGGTACGTTTTATTTTAGGGATGTCAACAGCGTCCTCCGGTTCGGCAAATTGAGTATTGCTGCGGGTCTTTACCTCCACTACAATTAATTCCTGCTTTTGGGTAGCCACAATATCCAGTTCAAAATGTCCTTTTCTCCAGTTCCGGTCACGAATAATGTAACCTTGTTGCTCCAGATAGGTTACTGCGGCATTTTCTCCGGCTTTTCCTAATTCATTATGTTTAGCCATCTTTTTTTGCAAATTTACTGCTTTTATTCTTTGTATTTACAGAAGTAAAAGTAATTTTGCAGAAGATATGAGAAAAAGAAGTAAAAAGTGCCTGAAAATGCACGTCGAGTGTACGAAACGTGAACGACGTATGAGCATTTTGTTGAGCGACGAAGAACAGCTGATTGTTGATCGTTATCTTGAGAAATACAAGATAACCAATAAGTCACGCTGGCTTCGTGAAACGATTCTCATGTTTATCCATAAGAATATGGAAGAAGATTATCCCACCCTTTTTGGTGAGCACGATATGAGACGATAGGGGATAGTCTTAAAAAAATGTAGATTAAAAACTAGAGGGGGATGCTGGACGATACTTACTTTATGAAACAGGCTTTGATAGAAGCCGGTAAAGCTGCCGAACGGGGTGAAGTGCCTGTAGGGGCAGTCGTTGTTTGTAAAGAACGGATTATTGCACGTGCCCACAATCTCACAGAAACATTGAATGACGTAACGGCTCATGCCGAGATGCAGGCCATTACTGCTGCCGCCAATGTCCTTGGTGGTAAGTATCTGAATGAATGTACATTGTATGTCACGGTTGAACCTTGCGTGATGTGTGCGGGAGCTATTGCCTGGGCACAAACGGGTAAACTCGTATTCGGTGCCGAAGATGAAAAACGTGGCTATCAGAAATATGCCGTTTCAGCGCTGCATCCCAAAACAGTGGTTGTCAAAGGACTGCTGGCAGACGAATGTGCCGCCCTTATGAAAAACTTCTTTGCGGCAAAACGTAGATAGCGATTGATGGAGTGGTGATTAATAACCGAGCTGTGTAGAGTTTATCGTTATTCTTTAATTTCCTCGAAGTCTACATATTCTCCTTCATCCTGGGTGAATATCTTTTTATGCTTTTTTCTTGGAACGTCGTCGGAGAATATTTCCTCTTCATGATCCATCGGACGATGTGTTCCCTGACTGTAGCTTTGCTGGTCCGCGCTACGTCCGGATTCGTTTTGTCTCGGTCGTGATGAAGACGAAAAACGGTGGCCTATTCCGAAGATGGCTTTGAGTATGAGTCCGACAACTGAAAGACCAAATACGATAATGGTGATGATAAAGAGAAGTATAAATAAAAGTATATGCATTGGGCTATGATTTTTATATTGTAACTCTGATAAAACTCATAGTACAACAAACGTGCCAAGAGATTGTTTATTTACTTTTTCTTGTAAAAAGTGAAAGTAAAATATACCATACAACGATGGCTGCAAAGCTGCTGATTCCAAGAAATACAAGGAAAGGAATGCATACAATCAAAAATGTAAAACTGATTTTGTTGTCATTCCATGACAGATTCTTGAATTTCAAAGAGAACATGGGGATTTCTGCTACCAATAACCATGAAAACAGACAAACAACTATAAAAAGATAGACAGGATGACAGCTTTCGGAAATCAGTATGTCATGTGCGCCTGCTACTAAAGAAGCCCAAAACAGAGCATTGGCAGGAACAGGAAGACCGATGAAAGAAGTGGTCTGCCGGGTATCGTTATTGAACTTTGCCAGCCGCAAAGCAGAGAATACAGAGATTAAGAATGCAGCGTACGGCAGGTAAGGAGCGATAAATTCCATGCTTGCCGGATAGTACATCTCTTTGAACAGAGAGAATACAATCGCTGAGGGAGCAAAACCGAAACTGACATCATCCGCCAATGAATCCAAATCTTTTCCAATGATGGAGTGTGCATTAAGCGCACGTGCCAACATTCCGTCGAAAAAATCGAATACGGAGCTTAGAATAATGAATAGTAATGCTAGTTCATAATGGGCTTCAAAAGCCATGACACAAGCAATACAACCGGAGAAAAGGTTCAGGCAGGTTACGGTATTCGGAATATTTTTTTTAATAACGTTCGTCATTGTGACAGGATTATTTGAGTTTGGCGATAACTGTTTGGTTACCGGTTGTTAATTGTCCCATAGTGACACAGACTTCCGTGCCGATGGGTAAATATACGTCCACGCGGGAACCGAACTTGATGAATCCCATATGTTCGTCAATATAACATTCTTCGCCTACCTCTGCATAGGTGACGATACGGCGTGCCACAGCTCCGGCGATTTGGCGGGTAAGCACTTCCACTCCTTCCGGAGTTTCGATTACCACCGTAGAACGCTCGTTCTCCGTACTGGCTTTCGGCAGCCAGGCTTTCATGAAGTTTCCATTGTGATGTGCCACCTTTTTAATAGTACCGTCCACCGGATACCAATTGGCATGTACGTTGACAATACTCATAAAGATGGAGATCATTAATCTCCGGTCATGAAAATACTCGTTTTCATCAACCTCTTCGATAACAACGATTTTTCCGTCGGCAGGTGCTACGACTATTTTTTCAGTGTCCTGTCCGAAGAGACGGATCGGACAACGAAAGAAATTCACCATCAACAGATAAACTGTTATACTTGCTACTGCTACCACATAGAATGGTATCTTACAATCGATTCCCCAATAAAGAGCGACATTAATCAATAGTAGTAGCAAGAAGCTAGCCCATAATATATGTGTTCCTTCGCGGTGAATACGTATTTTCTTTAATTTCTTTAGTCGGCCCATGAATGCTGTTTAATGATATTGCCTGCAAAAATATACTTAATTTAAAAAATCAGCAAGTAATTAGGCATAGAAATGTGAATGTTGATAACTTTTTGAGGATTATTTTTGTTTATCTCTCGGGAGATAGTAATTTTATGCCTTCAAATTAACTACTTATCATTATGCAGGATTTCGTTCATTTACATGTCCATACCCAATATTCTCTTTTGGACGGTCAGGCTAGCGTGGCTCGTCTGGTCGACAAAGCGATGAAGAATGGAATGAAGGGTATTGCCGTGACCGATCATGGAAATATGTTCGGTATTAAAGAATTTACGAACTACGTTAATAAAAAGAATAGCGGTCCCAAAGGAGAGGTCAAAGACCTGAAAAAACGAATTGCGGGTATAGAAGCCGGAACCATAGAGTGTGAGGACAAAGAAGCTGAGATTGCCGATTGTAAAGCCAAAATTGTAGAAGCGGAAAGCAAACTGTTCAAACCCATCATCGGTTGTGAGATGTATGTGGCACGCCGTACAATGGATTTAAGAGAAGGTAAACTCGACCAGAGCGGTTACCACCTGATTGTATTGGCTAAAAATGAAAAGGGATACCATAACCTTATTAAATTAGTATCGCACGCATGGACGCGCGGATACTATATGCGTCCGCGTACCGACCGCAGCGAATTGGAAAAGTATCATGAAGGTCTGATTGTCTGTTCGGCTTGCCTCGGTGGAGAGATACCGAAACGGATTACCAATGATCAGTTTGCGGAAGCGGAGGAAGCCATACAGTGGTATAAGAACTTATTCGGAGATGACTTTTATCTGGAGATGCAACGCCATAAAGCGACCGTTCCCCGTGCCAATCACGAGTGTTATCCAATGCAGGTAAAAGTGAATAAATACCTGATGGAGTATGCCCAAAAGTACAACATAAAATTGATTTGTACGAACGACGTTCATTTTGTGGACGAGGAAAATGCGGAAGCGCACGACCGTCTGATCTGTTTGAGTACCGGCAAGGATTTGGATGACCCTACCCGTATGCTTTATACCAAACAAGAGTGGATGAAAACACGTGAAGAGATGAATGAACTCTTTGCGGACGTACCCGAAGCTTTGAGCAATACATTGGAAATTCTCGATAAAGTAGAATATTATTCCATCGATCATGCCCCTATTATGCCTACTTTCGCTATTCCTGAGGACTTTGGAACAGAAGAAGAATACAGAGCGAAATTTACGGAGAAAGACTTGTTCGATGAGTTTACGCAAGATGAGCATGGCAATGTGGTGTTGAGTGAAGAGGATGCGAAGGCTAAAATAAAACGTCTGGGTGGTTATGATAAACTCTATCGTATCAAGCTCGAAGGAGACTATCTGGCTAAGTTGGCTTTCGATGGTGCGAAACGGATATATGGCGAGCCTTTGTCGGAAGAAGTGAAGGAACGCATGAATTTTGAGCTATATATCATGAAGACTATGGGTTTCCCCGGATACTTCTTGATTGTGCAAGACTTTATCAATGCTGCCCGCAAGGAGTTGGGTGTATCCGTAGGTCCGGGACGTGGATCGGCGGCCGGTTCGGCTGTGGCATACTGTCTGGGAATTACGAAAATCGACCCTATCCAATATGATTTGCTGTTTGAACGTTTTCTGAATCCGGACCGTATCTCTTTGCCTGATATTGATGTGGACTTTGATGATGACGGTCGTGGTGAGGTACTTCGCTGGGTGACGAATAAATATGGTCAGGAAAAGGTGGCGCACATCATTACCTATGGTACGATGGCTACAAAGTTGGCTATCAAGGACGTTGCCCGTGTGCAGAAACTTCCTCTTTCGGAATCCGACCGCTTGGCTAAACTGGTGCCGGATAAAATTCCGGATAAGAAACTGAACTTGCCGAATGCGATTGCATACGTGCCCGAATTACAAGCTGCCGAAGCTTCATCGGATCCGTTGGTGCGCGATACGCTGAAATATGCCAAAATGCTTGAAGGTAATGTACGTGGTACGGGTGTGCATGCTTGCGGTACGATTATCTGCCGTGATGATATTACCGATTGGGTGCCTGTCAGCACTGCCGATGATAAAGAAACGGGTGAGAAAATGCTTGTCACCCAGTATGAAGGTTCGGTGATTGAAGATACCGGACTGATTAAGATGGACTTTCTTGGCTTGAAGACATTGTCTATCATTAAAGAAGCCGTTGAAAATATCCGTCTGAGCCGTGCCATTGAAGTGGATGTGGATCAGATTGATATTAACGATCCGGCTACTTATAAATTATACAGTGACGGTCGTACGATCGGTACATTCCAGTTTGAATCTGCCGGTATGCAGAAGTATTTGCGTGAGTTGCAGCCTTCTACATTCGAAGATTTGATTGCCATGAACGCTCTCTACCGTCCGGGACCGATGGATTATATCCCCGATTTTATCGATCGTAAACATGGACGTAAGCCGATTGAGTATGATATTCCGGTAATGGAAAAGTACTTGAAGGATACATACGGGATTACGGTTTATCAGGAACAGGTGATGCTTTTGTCACGTTTGTTGGCGGACTTTACACGCGGTGAGTCCGATGCTCTTCGTAAGGCAATGGGTAAGAAGCTGCGTGACAAGCTGGATCACATGAAGCCTAAATTTATCGAGGGTGGACGTAAGAACGGACACGACCCGAAAGTTCTCGAAAAGATTTGGACGGACTGGGAAAAGTTTGCGTCGTATGCTTTCAACAAGTCTCATGCTACTTGTTATTCATGGGTGGCTTATCAGACTGCCTATCTGAAAGCGAATTATCCTTCCGAATATATGGCGGCTGTAATGAGCCGAAGTTTGTCGAACATTACGGATATCACGAAGCTGATGGATGAATGTAAGGCGATGGGTATTCAGACCTTGGGACCGGATGTCAATGAGAGTAACTTGAAGTTTACTGTAAATCGTGACGGTAATATCCGTTTCGGGCTTGGAGCCGTAAAAGGAGTAGGCGAGGCTGCCGTGCAGAGTATCATGGAGGAACGTGAAAAGAACGGTCCTTTTACCGGAATTTTCGACTTTGTGCAACGTGTCAATCTGAATGCCTGCAATAAGAAGAACATGGAATGCCTCGCGTTGGCCGGTGGCTTTGACAGTTTTCCGGAACTGAAACGTGAACAGTACTTTGCTGTCAACTCTAAAGGAGAAGTTTTCCTGGAAACTTTGATGCGTTATGGCAACCGTTATCAGGCTGATAAAGCTGCTGCAGTCAATTCTCTGTTTGGTGGCGAAAACGTAATTGATGTGGCAACTCCTGAGATTCCTCAGGGAGTAGAGCGTTGGAGTGATCTCGACCGTTTGAACCGTGAGCGTGATTTGGTTGGTATTTACCTTTCCGCTCATCCGTTGGATGAATTCTCCATTGTATTGGAACACGTCTGCAACACACGTATGGCAGATTTGGAAGATAAAGCAGCCCTTGCTGGTCGCGAAATAACGATGGGAGGTATTGTGACCAGTGTCCGTCGTGGAATCAGCAAGAACGGAAATCCTTATGGTATCGCCAAGATAGAAGATTATTCCGGCTCTACCGAGATTCCATTCTGGGGAAATGACTGGGTGACTTATCAAGGATACCTCAATGAGGGTACTTTTTTGTTTATCAAAGCTCGTTGTCAACCCAAGCAATGGCGGCAGGATGAACTGGAAGTGAAGATTACTTCTATGGAACTGCTGCCGGATGTAAAAGAAGAGTTGGTGCAGAAGATAACCATTATTATCCCGTTGTCCGTGTTGAACTCCGCTTTAATCACAGAACTTGCAACATTGACAAAAGAACATCCGGGAAATACGGAACTCTATTTTAGGGTGACGGATGATATTGATGTAAACCGTATGGCGGTCGACTTAATTTCCCGTCCGGTCAAGCTTTCGGTGGGCCGTGAATTAATAACCTATTTAAAAGACCGTCCGGAATTGGGGTTCCGTATAAATTGATTATATTTATAATGATTGTTGATTATCAATTACTTATGGTAAGCAGGATAGGGAACTTACTTACTCCCTTTTTTCTAACCGAAGCAAAGATATAAATTTCCATAGAATTACATAGCTTCGACTTAGGAAAAAATCATAGGAGGAAAGTACTGAGTTAAAGTACCTTTCTCCTTTTTTATTTTATTCTCCACAAATTATACTATGAAGATTCATTTGCGTAGTTTTCGGTGAGTATTATTGCTCGTTTGACTATTTTCGTACTTTCAGCTAATTCTATTTTACATGCTAGTTTTCCATTTTTCTTATACTTAACGTGAGTTCGATATAAGAATAAATATATTTCACTTATAATTAGAAACATAGCGATAAAAGTATTAAATTTATAGTGCTGAATTATAACATTTAAACGATTACCGCTATGTTTCCAAAGTCTAAAGTTACAGAGATTTATTGTATGGCCGATGATTTTTGCAAGGAATTTACATTTCAACGGGAAAAATATATGATTAAGGATAAGAAGACCAATCATTGTAACAAACCCAACCGTATGAGTGATGCAGAGATTATGGTTATTCTAATCCTGTTTCACTCCGGTGGTTTCCGCTGTTTCAAGCATTACTATAAGGAATATGTCTGTAAACATCTGAAACACCTTTTTCCGCGTCAGGTTTCTTATAACCGTTTTTATAGAATTGGAGAAGGAAGTACTGCTTCCACTGACCATCTTCATCAAAAAAGTCCTGCTGGGAACCTGTACCGGCATCAGTTTCGTTGACTCCACTCCCTTACGTATATGCCGTAACCAAAGAATCTTGATTCATAAGACATTTGAAGGGTTTGCCGAGCGTGGAAGATGTTCAATGGGATGGTTCTTCGGATTCAAGTTGCATCTGATAATCAATGACAAGGGTGAGATCCTCAATTTCATGTTCACGCCTGGAAACGTAGATGACCGGGAACCGTTGAAGCAAGGTAAGTTTCTGGAAAACATCAAAGGAAAACTATGTGCAGACAAGGGATATATCGGGCAGGCTCTGTTTGAAAATCTTTTCCTGAATGGCATACA
>NZ_JACOOB010000030.1:0-15110 GCF_014287315.1 Bacteroides sp. NSJ-39
CAACTCCTTGTCGGCTATCGCGGCATACTGCTTTTTTGAAAAGAAGCCCGCCATTGACGTAAATTTTGTCAATGACGGACAACTGTCTATTTTCTAATTTTATTTCGAACTCACGTTAACTAGTACTCTTATCCTTTGATAAGAAAGGAAATTAATTATGAATCTTTTAGGATTTCCTTCATGTGATAGAAGTATTATATTGCAATTATATTCCATTTAAACGTAGTTTCTCTACAGATGAACCTGATTTTAGTCTGTTTAGTTATAAAATATATAATTTTATTTTTACGTGCTAATATTATTGTTTATATTTGCAGCAAAATACTTTAACAAAACGGAATCTATTTATTAACATATTAATTTATCAAACCGAAATGAAAACATTAAGATTAATCGGAATGGCTATCGTAGCCATAGTAATGAGTGTAAATTTTACATCTTGTAGTGATGATGACGATGACATTGACATCGCTCAACTGGAAGGTACTTGGGGATTAGTGCGTGACGAAGGTTATGAGCACTATGAAGGTGAAAAAGAAAGTTGGAATGATAGCTATGACCCAGCCAATCCAACAGAGGATTGTGAAAAGATAGTTATTTCAAAGGTAGCCGATAATACTTATTCTTTTGCTTCTTCTTATTACTATGGTAACCAATGGCATACAGGTGATACTGGAAAATTCACTTTAGATGGTAATAAGCTAATTCCTGTTGATGGTGATGCTGGTGAGTTTGCAGAATTGGTCGTAGCTAATTCAAATGAATTGGTTATTGAGACTAAAGGTACGGATGAAGACGGAGAGTATTATAATAAAATGACATATAAACGTATGTAATAAACGTACAGTAATAAATAATAAAAGAACAGCATTTGAAGAAATTCATTTGCTGTTTTTTTTAGTTCACTTCCTTCTCTTCTTAACCAGTCTATGCTTATCCTTCTTAGCTGAATTTGAGAATAGTTGTTTTAATATCTCCCTTGTAATAGGTAAGTATGTGACCTCTGTTAATCTAGTTTCTTTAATCTCTTGTGGTAAATAATGAATTGTGTTAGTCTTCTTTGGTGCTACTTGCATATTTGTGTGGAAATAAATAGGTTGGTAATTGATTTATCTATGGCAAAGGTACTGATAAGAATCAGGCAAATCTAATACAAGATATACATTTTGGATTATTGGAATATATGTGCGTATTGAACGGGAAAGACAAGGTAGTAGATAGCAACGAAATGGAATTATTGCTTCTATAAGCAGAATAATGGATAATGATGTACATAAACAAAAGGAAGTCCCGAAGCAAAGAATTATGCATAGTATTATAAAGATATACTTGACTTAGCCAATAATTTATTGAATTTGAAAAGCCAGTTATCGAAATTGATAGCTGGCTTTTTTTATCTAAATATGAATTGTCACATCTAAATGCAGACTAAAATTCTAATCTCAAAATTATGCCTTATACATAATTAATCCTATCTTTGTGTCGTTCAAACAAGGCTAGATAAGTACAAATTTGAGGAACTAACTTTGTAAATTACTGATAAACAGTACCCAATCTAAATATACGGTTTTTATTCAAAACCGCATACCTGCACGCCTATTTTTTCGTTTTTTTTAATTAGCCATTTCAGAGATGAACTTAATACGTACCAAACGGACTTCCTCTTCCGTGAAGTCATCGCCCAGTTCATCAAGCGCATCATCAATTTTATCCGTAGTAGATTCCTTGAAGTAATCGTAGATATCGAGCATATGGTCTTCGTCCATGATCTCTTCCAGGAAATAATCGATATTCAGTTTCGTTCCCGAATAAACAATCGCTTCCACTTCATCCAGCAATTCGCCGAACTCAATTCCTTTAGAAAGAGCGATATCATCCAACGCCACTTTACGGTCGATAGCCTGAATGATAGACACCTTCATCTTTGATTTATTGGCAACCGTACGTACACGTAAATCTTCGGGACGTTCTATCTCATTCTCTTCACAGTGACGCTTGATCAGTTTACAGAACTCCTCACCATAACGTTTTGCCTTTCCGGCACCCACACCGGGAATGTTCTGCAACTCATCCAATGTTACCGGATAGATAGTAGCCATCGCTTCCAAAGACGGATCCTGGAATATCACATAGGGCGGAACTTCCAGTTTTTTCGAGAGCTTCTTCCGCAAATCTTTCAACATTGAATAAAGAGCCGGATCCACCGCACAAGAGCCACCGCCACGTGCCGGTGCTTCCTCTTCAGTCTCTTCAAAGTCGTTATCTTCAGTAATCTTGAATGATTTCGGCTTCTTCAGAAATTTGTGTCCCTCTTCCGTTACCTTCAGAAGTCCATAATGTTCCACGTCTTTGCTCAAGTAACCTCCAATCAACGCCTGACGGATCACCGCATTCCACGTCTTATCCTCTTCGCCCATACCGGAACCGAACACCTCCAGGTCTTCATGCAAATGAGCCTGCACTTCTGAAGTTTCTCTACCTTGTAGTATGTCTATAATATAATCTGCTTTAAAATTTTCTTTCACCGCGATAATCGCTTCAATCACGGTACACAATAAATCTTGAGCCTCCACTTGTTTTTTAGGGTTTAAACAGTTGTCACAATTTCCACAATTTTCTTCCGTGTACTCCTCACCAAAATAATGTAGTAATGTCTTGCGTCGGCATACGGAAGATTCGGCATAAGCAGCGGTTTCCAACAGAAGCTGCTTGCCAATTTCCTGTTCTGCCACAGGTTTGCCTTGCATGAACTTTTCCAGTTTCTGCAAGTCTTTGTTTGTATAAAAGGTTATGCACTGGCCTTCTCCGCCATCTCTACCGGCACGTCCGGTTTCCTGATAATACCCTTCCAGACTCTTCGGAATATCGTAGTGAATCACAAACCTTACATCCGGTTTGTCTATTCCCATACCAAATGCGATAGTCGCCACAATAACGTCTACCTTTTCCATCAGAAAGTCATCCTGATTCTTGGTTCTCGTCACCGAGTCCATCCCTGCATGATAGGGGCGCGCATTGATACCGTTTGCTTGCAGGATTTCAGCAAGTTCTTCCACTCTTTTCCGGCTCAGGCAATAGATGATACCCGATTTCTCCGGATTGTTCTTGATAAACTTGATTATATCCCTGTCGATATTAGCGGTCTTCGCACGTACCTCATAATACAAGTTCGGACGGTTGAACGAGGATTTAAAGACTTGTGCATCTACCATCCCCAGATTCTTCTGGATATCATGTTGTACCTTCGGTGTTGCCGTTGCTGTAAGCGCAATCAGCGGCGCCTTTCCTATTTCATTGATAATCGGACGGATTCGTCGGTATTCAGGTCGGAAGTCATGTCCCCATTCCGAAATGCAGTGGGCTTCGTCCACCGCATAGAACGAGATCTTCACCGAACGCAAAAATTCCACGTTTTCCTCCTTTGTCAGCGACTCAGGTGCCACATATAGTAATTTTGTTTTTCCGGCAAGGATGTCAGACCTCACTTGTTCTATCGCGCCTTTATTCAATGAAGAATTGATGAAATGGGCGATGCCATCCTCTTCACTGAAATTACGCATTGCATCCACCTGGTTTTTCATCAACGCAATAAGCGGAGAAATTACAATTGCCGTACCTTCCATCAAGAGCGAAGGTAACTGATAGCATAAAGATTTCCCGCCACCGGTAGGCATCAGTACAAAGGTATCTTTGCCACTAAGCAAATTCTGAATGATTGCTTCCTGGTTTCCCTTGAACTTATTAAATCCGAAATACTTTTTCAGTTCATCTGTTAAATTAATCTTCCCTGCCATCTTAACTTAGGTTGTTTTATTCAGTTCATGGTTTAACTTCAAGTAAACCTCTCTTTTTCAAGAGAGCCAAACAAAGTTATAAACAACTTCGTAATTACCAAGCAAAAAGTGACTAATATTTTCAAGAAAAAACAGAAACAATCAATTTCAGTTACCTTACGTTCTGATTTTAAGCCGTTTGCAATCGTGCCATATTCGCTTTTTCCAGTTGGCTTTTTGCATATTCCAGCGTCACCTCATACGTTTTCTTGTTCTCTGAAGGGATTTCAAACATGACATCCATCATGATTGTTTCCACAATAGAGCGCAATCCGCGGGCACCCAACTTATATTCCACAGCCTTGTCGACGATATACTCGAAAACAGACTTCTCGAATGTAAGTTTAATACCATCCATCTCAAACAACTTGATATACTGTTTGATGATTGAGTTCTTGGGTTCGGTAAGGATAGCACGAAGCGCATCGCGATCCAACGGATTCAGATAAGTCAGCACCGGAAGACGTCCGATAATTTCGGGAATCAGTCCGAACGACTTCAAATCCTGCGGAGCGATATATTGCATCATGTTGTTCCTGTCTACCGTCGCTGTTTTTTGTGAAGCCGTATAACCTACGACGTGCGTATTCAACCGTTGAGCGATTTTCTTCTCAATACCGTCAAAAGCACCTCCACAGATAAAGAGGATATTCTTGGTATTTACCGGAATCATCTTCTGGTCGGGATGCTTACGGCCTCCCTGAGGAGGGACATTCACCACCGAACCCTCAAGCAATTTCAGTAATCCCTGCTGTACACCTTCACCACTCACATCGCGAGTAATAGAAGGGTTATCCCCTTTACGGGCTATCTTGTCAATCTCATCGATAAACACGATCCCCTGTTCCGCTTCGGGTACATTATAATCTGCCACCTGAAGCAGACGGGTTAAAATACTTTCAATATCTTCGCCCACATAACCGGCTTCCGTCAATACCGTAGCATCCACAATCGTAAACGGTACGTGCAACAACTTGGCAATGGTACGTGCCAGCAACGTCTTTCCTGTTCCTGTACTACCCACCATAATGATATTAGATTTTTCAATCTCCACATCATCTCCGCTATCTTTCTGTAGCAGGCGCTTATAATGGTTGTAGACTGACACGGAAAGGAAACGCTTCGCGTCATCCTGTCCAATCACATACTGGTCGATGAATTTCTTGATTTCTACCGGTTTGGGGAGTTCTTTTAAATTAAGTTTGGTAGCTCCGGCACTTTTTTTACTCTCTCCCAAAGCCTCCTGAGTTATCTCGTAAGCCTGAGTAGCGCAACTGTCGCAGATGTAGCCATTCATCCCGGTAATCAGGAATCCGACTTCATTCTCCGACCTGCCGCAAAAGCTACATCTTTTCTTTGTCTTTGAATCAGCCATTTCTATTTCTTAATCAATACCTCATCAATCATACCGTATTCTTTCGCTTCCTGAGCTGTCATCCAGTAGTCACGGTCTGAGTCCGCCCATACTTTATCGAAATCAGTATGCGAATGATCGGCGATGATCGTATAAAGTTCCTTCTTCAATTTCTGAATTTCACGAGCTGTGATTTCAATGTCCGAAGCCTGTCCCTGTGCGCCTCCCATCGGTTGATGAATCATTACGCGCGAATGGGGCAACGCAGAACGCTTGCCTTCGGCACCAGCTACCAGCAATACAGCTGCCATTGAAGCCGCCATACCCGTACAAATCGTAGCGACATCGCTTGAAATAAACTGCATGGTATCATAAATACCTAATCCGGCATATACACTTCCACCCGGTGAATTGATATAAATTGAAATATCCTTGCCCGGATCAACGGAATCCAAATACAGCAACTGTGCCTGAAGCGTATTGGCTGTATAATCATCCACTTGTGTACCTAAGAAAATGATGCGGTCCATCATCAAACGGGAGAAAACGTCGAGTTGAGTTACATTCAACTGTCTCTCCTCCAGAATATAAGGATTCAAATACCCGGCCTGCGATTTAATCACATCATCCAACACCATGCCATTCATTCCTAAATGCTTGGTTGCGTATTTTCTAAAATCATCCATATTAATTGTTCCTTTCTATAAATTTAAAATAAATGTAAGCGCAAAGAAACGAAAAAGAATACAGAGACACAAAAAAACACAGAGTTATAATTCTATAAAAACTCTGTGTTTCTGTGACTTTATGTTCGGTTCAACCGAATGATTATTCAAACATCTTATTGAATTCTTCGATAGAAACGCTCTTGTTTTCCAAAGTTACCTGTGCTTTCAAGGCAGCAGCCAACTTCACTTCCACAACGCGGCTCACCAGATTGTTTACGGTTTCTTTCTTCTTCAACATTTCCTGTACGTAGTTGTCGAGTACATCATCAGGAACAGACAACATGCCATATTGGGCGAACTGTGCCTTCGTTGTGTCTTTTGCCACTTTCAGAACATCTTCCTGCTCTACCTTGATATCATTAGCCTCTACCAACTGTTCCTTAATCAAATGCCAAGTCAACTCCTCAATGCTCTTATCATAGTTCTCAGCAACATATTCTTCTCCCTTTTCTTCGTTGTTCAGCAACATGATGCGTTTCAGCAGTGCATCCGGGAATTCCAGCTTACCCACTTTCTCCATCATCATCTTGCGAACATCGATCAAGAACTTATAATCGCTGTCAGCAACAAATCTTGCTGCGATTTCTTCCTTAATCTTAGCACGGAATTCTTCTTCTGTCTTCACAACACCTTCACCGAAAGCCTGATCGAACAGTTCCTGATTCAATTCACCAGCAACAAAGCGAGTGATTTCTTCTACCTGGAAGCTGAAGTTGGATTTCACATCCTTAGCAATATTCTTGTCGATTTTCAGCAAAGAACCCAGTTCCGTCTCGTTTCCGTCAAAAGCAACGTTCGGATTGAATACCAATACATCGTTTACTTTTGCATTAGCGAAGATAGCTTTCTGTTCGTCATTCTTCATATAAGAAGGCATCATAACCGCACCTTCTACCTGAATGCCGCCTTCTTTCGTATTGCCTTCTTCGTCCAACTGAGCCAACAGACCTTTCAGCATATCATTATCCTGATAAGTATCTACTGTATCGTATTTACCGGTGCGTTGAGTATACATCTTCACCTGGTTGTCGATCATCTCGTCAGATACTTCAATCGTATAATAATCTACCTTATCCTTATCACTTACTTCTGCCTTGAATTCAGGTGCCAAAGCAATGTCGAACACGAAATCGAATTCATCCATTGTATCAAAATCAATATTCTGTTGCTTTTCTTCGTTAGGCAACGGTTCACCCAACATATTCACCTTATTTTCTTTGATATAATTGTAAATAGCCTCTTGCAGTGCCTTATTCACTACCTCGGCAATTACAGACTTGCCATACATCTTTTTAACAAGACTTGCAGGAACCATACCTTTACGGAATCCCGGCATATCTACCTTTTGGCGGAGCGTTTTCAACTCTTTGTCTACTTTCTCCTGATAGTCGGCTTTCTCAAGCTTCACAGTAAGCTCAGCGCTTACTTTGTCAATGTTTTGTAATGAAACGTTCATTCTGACAATTATTTATTTGATTTATACTTTGTTCTATGCTTAAATGAGGGTGCAAAATTAGTGCTAATCTTTTAAATTTCAAAAGACATTGCAGATTTATTTCGTATCTATTTGGAATACCCGTGCAACAATTCACTGACACAGAGGGCTTCTTTGAAACCTTCGGTATCTTTTTCTCTCATTTTTCACAAATAAAACCTACAAAAAGATGGTCAATCCAAAAATTATGCTTTTCTTTGCTGCGGATTGATGGACCATTAGTTTCTCGATTTGATTACAAGTTTTTTACTTCCGTTCTAAAAACGCATTTGTAAACTCTCTGTCGTTTTAATCCTTTTATTAGTAACCATCTATCCAGAGAGTTTTATTCATTTATTTATTTTTTATCATTTTCATTATGAACATTTATGTTGGAAACCTTAACTACCGCGTTAAGGAAGGAGATCTGCAACAAGTGATGGAAGACTACGGAGCAGTATCATCAGTCAAAGTTATTATGGACCGTGAAACCGGTAAATCCAAAGGATTCGCTTTCATCGAAATGGAAGACGATGCTGCAGCTGCTAAAGCTATCGCTGAATTGAACGGAGCTGAGTACATGGGCCGCACCATGGTAGTTAAAGAAGCTAGACCTAAAGCTTAAATGCCGACGCTACATAGCTAAGAAAAAAGAAACTTCTGCCACCCGATGACAGAAGTTTTTTTATTTCCTATATATAATCAGCCTTCCATATTCTGTACTTCCAGCTCCTTCACCTTACGAAGCAAGTCTGAAGCGAAAATAAAGTTATTCAGACGTTCGTTGGTAGAAGTGAAGATATCGTCTTTCGTCCCTTCCCACTCCTTGTGACCTTCATAAATATAAATCACCTTCTCGCCGATTCCCAAAACGGAATTCATGTCATGCGTATTAATAATGGTGGTCATATTATATTCCTGAGTGATGTCGTGAATCAAGTCATCAATCACCAATGAGGTTTTCGGGTCTAGTCCCGAGTTCGGCTCGTCGCAGAACAAATATTGCGGATTCAAAGAAATAGCACGTGCAATAGCTACACGTTTCTGCATACCTCCACTGATTTCTCCGGGATACTTGTCTTTTGCTTCGGACAGGTTGACACGATCCAAGCAGAACATAGCCCGTTTGGTACGGTCGCGCAACGTATCGTTGCTAAACATATTCAAAGGAAACATCACATTATCCAACACCGACATGGAATCGAAAAGAGCCGCACTCTGGAAGATCATTCCCATCTCCTTGCGAAGCATCTTTTTCTCTTTCTTCCCCATCAGCACAAGGTTACGTCCGTCATACAAGACCTCCCCTTTCTCCGGTGTGAGCAACCCCACAATACATTTCATCAACACCGTCTTTCCGGAACCACTCTGACCGATAATCAAGTTCGTCTTTCCGTTCTCAAAAGTTGCATTGATATCACTCAATACTGTTTTGTCATCAAATGATTTATAAAGTCCTTTAATATCAATCATCCCATCAAAAGTTTAGTTAATACCAAGTCCGCAAACAAAATCAACACACTGCTGGATACTACGGAATCCGTCGAGGCTTTTCCCACAGCAATCGAGCCGCCGTCCACCGTATATCCGAAGAAAGCGGATACACTTGCAATGATAAAGGCGAAGAAGAGAGATTTGATGATACCCGCCCAGATAAACCATTCGTTAAACATATATTGCAAACCATATTCCAGATCGACGGCATTCATCACACCGGCAAACCAACAGGTACAAAAAGCACCGATAATCCCGGCAAAAATACTGAACGTCACCAATATAGGAATAACAGTCACCATTGCTGTAATTTTAGGCAATATCAGATAATTGGCCGAATTGACTCCCATGATTTCAAGCGCGTCGATCTGCTGTGTCACCCGCATGGTTCCCAGTTCCGAAGCAATATTCGATCCGACCTTTCCCGCAAGAATCAGACACATGATAGAAGAAGAAAACTCCAACAACATAATCTCACGTGTCACATATCCCACTGTCCAACGGGGCATCCACGGACTTTCGATATTCAACTTAATCTGAATGGTAATCACCGCGCCGATGAAAAACGAAATCAGCAGGACGATACCGATGGAGTTTACACCTAGCTGCTCCAACTCGTTTAGGTATTGCCGGAAAAACATACGCATCCGCTCGGGACGGGAAAAAGTCCGCCCCATCAGCATAAAATATCTTCCGACGGTTCTCAATGCTTTTATCATAACTCACACTATTTGTCTGCAAATGTACATTATTTCAGCTTATTTTTACTACATTTGCCGCAAAATAACTAGAATATGGAAGAAAGCAAGATGGTGCTCCGCACGGAAGACCTGGTTAAGAAGTACGGTAAACGGACCGTTGTAAGCCACGTTTCCATCAATGTGAAGCAAGGTGAGATTGTAGGTTTGCTGGGACCGAATGGTGCCGGTAAGACGACTTCATTCTATATGACCGTCGGGTTGATTACCCCTAATGAAGGCCGTATCTTCCTCGACGACTTGGAGATTACCAAATATCCGGTTTACAAACGGGCACAAACGGGAATCGGATACCTTGCACAGGAAGCCTCCGTATTCCGCCAGATGAGTGTGGAAGACAATATTGCTGCTGTGCTCGAGATGACCAACAAGCCTAAAGAGTATCAGAAGGAAAAGCTCGAAAGTCTGATAGCAGAATTCCGTCTGCAAAAGGTGCGCAAGAACAAGGGTAACCAGCTGTCCGGCGGCGAACGCCGTCGTACGGAAATCGCACGTTGCCTTGCCATTGACCCTAAATTCATCATGCTTGACGAACCATTTGCCGGTGTCGACCCGATTGCTGTAGAAGACATCCAACAGATTGTATGGAAACTGAAAGATAAAAATATCGGTATCCTGATTACCGACCATAACGTGCAGGAAACACTTAGCATTACCGACCGCGCCTATCTACTGTTTGAAGGAAAGATTCTTTTTCAAGGCACGCCGGAAGAATTGTCGGAGAACCAGATTGTGCGTGAAAAGTACTTGAGTAATAGTTTCGTACTACGCCGCAAAGATTTCCAATTGGGAAAATAGGTTCACCACAGAGGACGCAGAGGACACAGAGGGAAATAATGGATTTATCCGAAATAATCAAAAATGATTCGGTGAGTATCTCATAATATCTCCAATCATAAAAAAGCAACCGACTCTTATGAATCGGTTGCTTTTTATATTAAACCTCTGCGTTCTCTGTGTCCTCTGTGGTGAGTCTTATTTCTGACGGATATAGATATTAATCGGTGTGCCTGTCAGATTCCACTTTTCGCGCATTTTGTTTTCCAAGAAACGTTTGTAAGGCTCCTTCACGTACTGAGGCAAGTTGGCAAAATAGACAAATGAAGGTACTTGCGTATTCGGCAACTGTGTGATATATTTAATCTTGATATACTTACCTTTATTTGAAGGAGGTGGATATGCCTCGATCAACGGAAGCATTTCTTCATTCAGACGGGCGGTCGGTATCTTTGTTGTACGGTTCTCATATACGTTACGGGCTTCTTCAAGCACTTTCAGGATACGCTGTTTAGTCAGCGCCGAAGCAAAAATAATCGGGAAATCGACAAACGGGGCAAAACGCGAACGGACAGCTTCCTCAAATGTTTTCTGTACTTTCACTGATTTATCCTCCACCAAATCCCATTTATTGATTACCACTACCAGCCCTTTCTGGTTCTTCTGAATCAAAGAGAAGATATTCAAGTCCTGGCTTTCTATACCTCTTGTAGCATCCAGCATTAGAATACACACATCCGAACCTTCGATGGCACGAATAGAACGAATAACCGAGTAATATTCCAAATCCTCATTGACCTTGCTCTTTTTACGGATACCGGCCGTATCTACCAGATAAAAATCAAAGCCGAACTTATTGTAACGGGTATAAATAGAATCGCGGGTCGTTCCCGCAATCTCTGTCACGATATTACGGTCTTCACCGATAAAAGCATTCACAATAGAAGACTTACCGGCGTTCGGACGGCCTACCACTGCAAAACGGGGAATATCATCATCCAGAATCTCCGACGTTTCTTTCTTGAATTTACTGACAATCAAATCCATCAAATCACCAGTTCCACTTCCAGTTATGGCAGAAACACAATACGGATCCCCCAATCCCAATTTATAGAATTCCGGAGCATTATATTGTAACTCATGATTATCCGTCTTGTTGGCAACCATTATCACCGGACTTTTCGCACGGCGCAAGATAGCTGCTACCTGCATATCCAAATCAGTCACTCCGTTCATCACATCCACTACAAACAGAATAACATCCGCTTCTTCTACAGCCAGCAATACTTGTTTACGAATCTCTTCTTCAAAGATATCATCCGAGTTTACCACCCATCCTCCGGTGTCCACCACCGAAAACTCACGGCCCAGCCACTCGGACTTACCATATTGTCTGTCGCGGGTCGTCCCCGCAGCTTCATTCACAATAGCCTGACGAGTCTTCGTCAGACGGTTAAATAAGGTAGACTTGCCCACATTGGGGCGTCCTACAATTGCAACTAAATTTCCCATAGTTCAATACCTTGTTTTTCACGACTATCACAGTCGCATGAATACTCTTAATCTAACTGATAACCAAAATTACGCAACTCTTTATCCGAACTGCGCCAGTCCTTATCAACTTTCACATACGTCTCCAAGAAGATTGTCTTTCCGAAGAAACGCTCCAATTCACGGCGAGCCTCAGTAGCAACCTTTTTCAACGCCTTTCCCTGTTTGCCGATGATAATTCCCTTCTGCGATTCACGTTCCACATAGATGACTGCCCGTATATGAATCTTCTTGGCTTCTTCCTTGAATTCTTCCACAGCCACCTCTACCGAATAGGGAATCTCCTTGTCATAATACAACAAAATCTTTTCCCGGATAATCTCGTTCACAAAGAAACGGGCAGGTTTGTCCGTCCACTGGTCCTTCCCGAAATAAGGAGGGGAATCCGGCAACAATTCCTTGATCCTCTTCATCACGTAATCCACGTTGAACTTAGAAGCTGCGGAAATCGGAATAATCTCGGCCTGCGGAAGCAGTTCCTTCCAATCCTCCACCAACTTGACCAGCTTCTCCTGGTCGGTAAGGTCAATCTTGTTAATGAGCAACAATACAGGCACCGTCATCTGACGCACCTTTGCCATAAACTCATTATTCTTATCCGGCGTCTCTACCACATCCGTCACATAAAGCAAGATATCCGCATCCGTCAATGCCGAAGTAGAAAAGTTCAACATAGACTCCTGAAGTTTGTAATTAGGTTTCAATACTCCCGGAGTATCAGAAAAAACTATCTGCATCTCATCCGTATTATAGATTCCCATAATCCGGTGACGAGTAGTCTGCGCTTTGAAGGTAGCAATCGAAATACGTTCACCCACCAAAGCATTCATTAATGTCGATTTTCCGACATTCGGATTTCCTACGATATTCACAAAACCAGCTTTATGCATTTCTCTTCATTTTATTGGTTGAGACAAAAAAACGCATCGAATCGAAATAGGATGCGTTTTTGAGTGTTATAGTTCAGTAACTTTTGTTACTTATTCCTTCTTTCCGTCATAACCCCACTTCACGTATACCGCACCCCATGTAAATCCGGCGCCGAATGCAGTGAAGATGATGTTATCGCCTTTCTTGAGTTTATCCTCAAAATCCCAAATACACAAAGGAAGCGTACCGGCACTAGTGTTACCGTAATGTTCGATATTTACCAGCACTTTATCCATCGGCACTTCCATGCGATGGGCTACTGCCTCGATGATACGGACATTTGCCTGATGCGGCACAATCCAGTCGATATTATCTTTTGTCAGTCCATTCTTTTCCGCGATTGCAGCAGAAACATCCGACATACTGGAAACAGCATATTTGAACACTGTTCTTCCTTCCTGATGCAGATAATGCATTTTATTGTCTACTGTGAAATAAGACGGAGGACAAACCGACCCGCCGGCTTTCATGTGTAGGAAAGGCAATCCTTTACCATCCGTTCTCAGTATCGAATCCATAATACCCACATCTTCCGTAGTCGGCTCCACCATAAAAGCGGCAGCACCGTCACCAAAGATAGGACAGGTAGCACGATCTGTATAGTTGACCATCGACGACATCTTATCGGCACCGACGATGATAATTTTCTTATATCTTCCCGAACGAATAAAATTCGCAGCCGTCTCCATCAAATAGAGAAAACCGCTACAAGCAGCCTGCAAGTCGAAAGCGAATGCATTTTTCAGTCCGAGTTTATCGCAAAGAATAGAAGCTGTAGAAGGGAAGTGATAGTCAGGAGTACTAGTAGCAACAACAACCAAATCAATATCATCAGGATTGGCGCCAGTTTTTTTCATCAACTGTTTGGCAGCCTTACGCGCCATATACGAACTGCCTAATCCTTCCTCATTCAGAATGTGTCTTTCTTTTACTCCAATACGAGTCATAATCCATTCGTCGTTGGTATCCACCATCTTTGATATCTCGTCGTTAGTCAAGATATAATCCGGAACGTATCCGCCGACTCCTGTGATTACTGCATTTATTTTTTCCATCAAACCTATTTTAAATTAGCAATACTATAATACTTAAAGCAGCCGGAGAGATTTACCCTCAGGCTGTTTTCAGTATGACTGTACTAATTATACAGCTGCTTCTTTCTCGATAGCAAGCTTACCTCTGTAATAACCGCAAGCGCCACATACAGTGTGGTAAACATGCCATTCACCGCAATTCGGACAGATAGCCAATGTAGGAGCTACCGCCTTATCGTGAGTTCTTCTCTTCGCTTGTCTCGTACTTGATTGTCTTCTCTTAGGATGTGCCATTTTCTTAAAACTTTAATTATTATCTAATATTTTTTTTAATTCATTCCAGCGAGGATCGATTTGTTCCTCCACTTCTTCCTCTATTACGATGTCTTCGCCACCACCTGCATCGAAGCTGTCATCTACATCGCTATCCTCATTCGCATTTGTCTTCAAATGCTTATTCAATTTACTAGTCATTGCTTTATTGCACTTACCGGGAGCATGTATATGCTTCATCGGAATAGCGAGCGCAATAAACTCATACATGAACCATGCTACGTTGATTTCTCCTTCCTCTTCGGGAATCACGATAAGGTTATCTCCCTCCTCCGCATATTCATGTCCAAATTTCACCATCAGCTTATCAGAAGAGCTGATAGGTAACTCCATATCATCCAGACAACGGTCGCATGGTACCCATACCATTCCATCCGTCTGAAAACTCAGCTCGAAAGCACGAGAGGTTCTTTTTACGGTCAATGTAACATTCACCTTTCCTTTCTGAACTTCAGGACCATCAATGTGAGCGAAGTAAAGGTTATCCAACACAAACTCATACTTAGCAGAGTCTGCCTGCATACCTTTCAAGTCAATTTTATATTTATCAAATTTTCCCAAAGCTTCTCTCTTTTTAAAATCGTTAGCTTACAATTCGGGCGACAAAGATACAAATAAATATCCTCATAACATACAAATTATCAGTAAATATTCACTTTTTTAATAGGTATTATGAAGAAAACCAGAAAGCCCCTTGATTCGTTGCTGAATCAAGGGGCTTCTTTAAAAACGGCGGCTACCTACTCTCCCACTGTTACGCAGTACCATCGGCGTGACGAGGCTTAACTTCTCTGTTCGGAATGGGAAGAGGTGGAACCCTCGTGCTATAACCACCTGAATAAAT
>NZ_JACOOB010000031.1:0-13616 GCF_014287315.1 Bacteroides sp. NSJ-39
AATATCTGCGCCGGCAACACGAGGCTGGCTAGCATGGTCAAATAATCGTTTTTCATAATGCGAAGTAAGCAATACTTCACGAGTATAAAAAATAATCCCCACTAAATTTCTACTGACCCCATATCTCAAGTATTTTGACGAATTTTGCATAAAGGTTGTACATACGATGGTTTGAACTTAATGTTTTAATCACCACTAAGTTACTAAAAATCAGCGACATGTACAACTTTTTACTCATATTTATCAACTTAAATTAATTCCGCCAACGGGTTTACTAATGACAAAAAAGAAATTGCCCGTTCGTTTTACGGGTCAGCACTTTACTATTGATAAAGTGCTAATAAAAGATGCAATAAGACAAGCAAATATAAGTAATCAGGATACGGTTTTAGATATTGGGGCAGGCAAGGGGTTTCTTACTGTTCATTTATTAAAAATCGCCAACAATGTTGTTGCTATTGAAAACGACACAGCTTTGGTTGAACATTTACGAAAATTATTTTCTGATGCCCGAAATGTTCAAGTTGTCGGTTGTGATTTTAGGAATTTTGCAGTTCCGAAATTTCCTTTCAAAGTGGTGTCAAATATTCCTTATGGCATTACTTCCGATATTTTCAAAATCCTGATGTTTGAGAGTCTTGGAAATTTTCTGGGAGGTTCCATTGTCCTTCAGTTAGAACCTACACAAAAGTTATTTTCGAGGAAGCTTTACAATCCATATACCGTTTTCTATCATACTTTTTTTGATTTGAAACTTGTCTATGAGGTAGGTCCTGAAAGTTTCTTTCCACCGCCAACTGTCAAATCAGCCCTGTTAAACATTAAAAGAAAACAGTTATTTTTTGATTTTAAGTTTAAAGCCAAATACTTAGCATTTATTTCCTGTCTGTTAGAGAAACCTGATTTATCTGTAAAAACAGCTTTAAAGTCGATTTTCAGGAAAAGTCAGGTCAGGTCAATTTCGGAAAAATTCGGTTTAAACCTTAATGCTCAAATTGTTTGTTTGTCTCCAAGTCAATGGGTAAACTGTTTTTTGGAAATGCTGGAAGTTGTCCCTGAAAAATTTCATCCTTCGTAGTTCAAAGTCGGGTGGTTGTCAAGATGATTTTTCTGGTTTGGTGTCGTCTTTTAAGCTGCCGCATAACAAATTAATAATACCAAATAAAAATACGTATAGATTAAAAAAGTTCTTTGTGCTTTTGTCAGGGAACTTTTTTTTCGTAAATTTGCGTTCAATTATGCGGCAGTAATAATATACATATTAATACGAGTTAAGAATCCTGTAGTTTTCCACATGCTACGAGGAGGTATTAAAAGGTGCGTTTCGGCAATGCATCTATTGTAGTATATTATTGCTTAATCAAATGAACATTATAAATTTAGGAATTCTTGCTCACATTGATGCAGGAAAAACTTCCGTAACCGAAAATCTGCTATTTGCCTGCGGAGCAACGGAAAAGCGCGGCAGTGTTGATAAAGGTGACACCATAACAGACTCTATGGATATAGAAAAACGTAGAGGAATTACTATTCGGGCTTCTACGACATCTATTGTTTGGAATGGTGTGAAATGCAATATCATTGACACTCCGGGACACATGGATTTTATTGCAGAGGTGGAGCGGACATTCAAAATGCTTGATGGAGCAGTCCTCATATTATCGGCAAAGGAAGGCATACAAGCACAAACAAAGTTGCTGTTCAAGACTTTGCAAAAACTGCAAATCCCGACAATTATATTTATCAATAAGATTGATCGTGCCGGCGTAAATCTTGAGCGTTTATATCTGGACATAAAAACAAATCTGTCGCAAGACGTCTTGTTTATGCAAACGGTTGTCGATGGAGTAGTTTACCCGATTTGCACCTCAACAGATATAAGGGCAGAACACAAAGAATTTGTATGCAACCATGACGACGATATATTAGAACTATATTTGGCGGATAAAGAAATCTTACCGGCAGATTATTGGAATGCGATAATCGCTCTTGTGGCAAAAGCCAAAGCCTATCCGGTCTTGCATGGATCAGCAATGTGCAATATTGGCATCAATGAGTTGTTAGACGCCATCATTTCTTTTATATTTCCTCCGGCATCAGTCCCAAATAGACTTTCAGCTTATCTTTATAAAATAGAACATGCCCCCAAAGGGCATAAAAGAAGTTTTCTAAAAATTATTGACGGAAGTCTGAGACTTCGAACCGTTATAAAAGTCAATGATTCGGAAAAATTCATCAAGATTAAAAATCTAAAAACCATTTATCAGGGCAAAGAGATAAATGTTGATGAAGTGGTTGCTAATGATATCGCAATTATAGAAGATATAGAAGAATTAAGAATCGGAGATTATTTAGGTGTTAAACCTTGTCTGATTCAAGGATTATCTCATCAGCATCCCGCCCTCAAATCTTCTGTCCGACCAGACAAGCCCGAAGAGAGAAGCAAGTTGATATCCGCTCTAAATGTATTGTTTATTGAAGACCCGTCTCTGTCCTTTTCCATAAATTCATATAGTGATGAATTGGAAATCTCGTTATATGGTTTAACCCAAAAAGAAATCATACAAACATTGCTGGAAGAACGATTCTCCGTAAAGACCCATTTTGATGAAATCAAGACTATCTACAAAGAACGACCTAAAAAGAAGGTGAATAAGATTATCCATATCGAAGTCCCTCCCAACCCTTACTGGGCCTCAATAGGACTGACTCTGGAACCTTTACCGATAGGGTCAGGGGTGCAAATCGAAAGTGAAATCTCCTTTGGTTATCTGAACCATTCTTTTCAAAATGCCGTTTTTGAAGGAATCCGTATGTCTTGCCAATCGGGATTGCATGGATGGGAAGTGACGGATTTGAAAGTAACCTTTACTTATGCCCTTTATTATAGTCCGATAAGTACCCCTGCCGATTTTAGACAATTGTCTCCTTATGTCTTCAGGTTGGCTTTGCAACAATCAGGAGTGGATATTCTCGAACCGATGCTCTATTTTGAGTTACAGATACCACAAGTAGCAAGTTCCAAAGCTATTACAGATCTGCAAAAAATGATGTCTGAGATTAAAGGTATCAGTTGTAATAAAGAGTGGTGTCTTATTGAAGGGAAAGTTCCATTAAATACAAGTAAAGACTATGCTTCAGAAGTAAGTTCATACACTAAAGGCTTAGGCACTTTTATGGTTAAGCCGTGTGGGTATCAAATAACAAAAGGCGGTTATTCTGATAATACCCGTATGGAAGAAAAGGATAAACTTTTATTCATGTTTGAAAAATCAGTATCATCAAAATAATGGAACGATCCAGGAATTTCTATAAGACAATACGGTTGGGGTATATACTTATCTCCGTTCTTATCGGATGTATAGCATATAATAGCTTCTATGAATGGCAGGAGATAGAAGCATTAGAACTTGACAATAAAAAAATAGACGAGTTCCGAAAAGAGATAAACAATATCAATATTCAAATGATAAAATTTTCTCTATTTGGTGAAACAATACTGGAATGGAACGATAAAGATATCGAACATTACCATGCACAGCGTATGGCAATGGATAGTATGCTCTGCCGTTTCAAAGCTACCTATCCGGCAGAGCGTATAGACAGCGTACGCCATCTTCTCGAAGATAAGGAACGGCAGATGTGCCAAATCGTTCAAATACTTGAACAACAACAAGCCATCAACGATAAGATAACCAGTCAAGTACCTGTAATCGTGCAGAAGAGTGTACAGGAACAGCCCAAGAAGTCCAAGCGCAAAGGTTTCTTGGGCATCTTCGGCAAAAAGGAAGAAGCGAAACCAACTGTGACTACCACGATGCACCGTTCCTTTAACCGGAATATGAGAACCGAACAACAGGCACAAAGCCGCCGCTTATCGGTTCATGCCGATAGCCTTGCCGCACGAAATGCGGAACTTAACAGGCAACTGCAAGGACTGGTTGTTCAAATAGACGGGAAAGTACAAACTGACCTACAAAAGCGGGAAGCCGAGATAACAGCCATGCGGGAACGGTCGTTCATTCAGATTGGGGGCTTGACAGGGTTCGTTATACTGCTACTGGTCATATCATATATCATCATACACCGAAATGCCAACCGCATCAAGCGATATAAACAGGAAACCGCAGATTTAATCGAGCGACTGCAACAAATGGCAAAGCGAAACGAGGCACTGATAACCTCCCGCAAGAAAGCCGTACATACCATTACCCATGAATTACGCACACCGCTGACTGCAATAACGGGCTATGCCGGACTGATACAAAAAAACTTCAATGCGGATAAAACCGGGATGTATATCCGAAATATTCAGCAATCCTCCGACCGTATGCGTGAAATGCTTAATACTCTTCTGAGTTTCTTCCGGCTGGACGACGGCAAGGAACAGCCTAATTTCTCCACGTGTAGGATTTCATCAATAGCGCATACGCTCGAATCAGAGTTTATGCCAATTGCCATAAACAAGGGACTTGCTCTTACTGTGACGAATCACACGGATGCTGTTGTACTGACCGATAAGGAACGCATTCTACAAATTGGAAATAACCTGCTGTCAAACGCCATCAAGTTCACTGAGAACGGTGCCGTTTCTCTGACAATGGGGTATGATAACGGTATGCTGAAACTTATCGTCAAAGATACGGGTTCGGGTATGACCGAAGAGGAACAACGACAGGTATTCGGTGCGTTTGAGCGTCTGTCAAACGCTGCCGCAAAGGACGGCTTCGGATTAGGTCTTTCCATTGTTCAGCGCATTGTGACAATGCTCGGCGGCACAATCCAGCTGAAGAGCGAGAAAGGCAAGGGCAGCCGTTTCACGGTGGAGATACCCATGCAGTCAGCCGAGGAATTGCCGGAACGGATAAATAAAACACAGATTCATCATAACCGAACACTCCATGATATTGTTGCCATCGACAATGACAAGGTACTTCTCCTAATGCTGAAAGAAATGTATGCACAAGAAGGGATACATTGCGACACTTGCACCGATGTTGCGGAACTGATGGAAATGATACGCCGGAAAGAATACAGTCTGCTTCTGACCGATTTGAATATGCCGGATATAAACGGCTTCGAGCTGTTGGAACTGCTACGCACCTCCAATGTGGGCAATTCAAGGATCATTCCGATTATTGTAACAACCGCTTCGGGCAGTTGCAACAGAGAGGAACTTTTAGAACGTGGATTTTCCGATTGCCTTCTCAAGCCGTTTTCCATATCGGAGCTGATGGAAGTTTCCGACAAGTGCGCCATGAAAGGTAAACAAAATGAAAAGCCTGATTTCTCCTCCCTACTGTCTTACGGCAATGAATCCGTCATGTTGGATAAACTGATAGCGGAAACCGAAAAGGAAATGCAGTCGGTCAGGGATGCGGAACAACGGAAAGACTTTCAAGAACTGGACGCCCTGACACACCACCTACATAGTTCGTGGGAGATACTGCGTGCCGACCAACCATTAAGGGAACTTTATAAACAGCTTCATGGGAGTGCCGTTCCCGATTATGAAGCATTGAACAACGCCGTGACTGCCGTATTGGATAAGGGTTCGGAGATAATCCGGCTGGCAAAAGAAGAAAGGAGAAAATACGAAAATGGATAAAACAAAAATCATCGTGGTGGAGGACAACATCGTATATTGCGAGTTTGTCTGCAACCTGCTGGCACGGGAGAAATTCCGTACCGTGCAGGCTTTCCACCTCTCGACAGCGAAGAAACTTCTGCAACAAGCCACTGACAATGATATAGTAGTTTCTGATTTGCGTTTGCCTGACGGTGACGGCATCGACCTATTGCGCTGGATGCGCAAAGAAGGCATGACGCAGCCGTTCATCATCATGACCGACTATGCCGAAGTACATACGGCGGTTGAAAGCATGAAACTCGGTTCGCTGGACTACATACCCAAGCAACTCGTGGAGGACAAACTCGTGCCTTTGCTCCGCACCATACTGAAAGAGCGGAATATCGGGCGAAGCCGCATGCCCGTATTTGCCCGTGACGGTTCAGCCTTTCAGAAAATCATGCACCGGATAAGGCTGGTAGCTCCTACCGACATGAGCGTACTGATATTCGGGGAGAACGGTACTGGCAAAGAGCATATTGCCCATCTACTGCACGATAAAAGCAAGCGTTCAGGCAAGCCTTTCGTGGCGGTGGACTGCGGCTCACTCACCAAAGAGCTTGCACCATCGGCGTTCTTCGGACACGTCAAAGGAGCGTTCACTGGTGCTGAAAACACAAAGAAAGGCTATTTCCACGAGGCGGAAGGCGGCACATTGTTTTTAGACGAAGTGGGTAATCTCGCACCAGAAACTCAACAGATGTTACTCCGTGCCATACAGGAACGGCGGTTCCGTCCCGTTGGCGACAAGTCCGACCGCAGTTTCAACGTCCGCATCATCGCCGCCACCAACGAGAATCTGGAAAAGGCGGTCAATGAAAAGCGTTTCCGGCAGGATTTGTTATACCGCCTACATGACTTTGAAATAACCGTTCTGCCCTTACGTGACTGTCAGGAGGACATCATGCCGCTGGCGGAGTTCTTCCGTGAGATTGCCAATAAGGAATTGGAGTGCAAGGTTAGCGGTTTCAGTTCCGAAGCACGGAAAGCGTTGCTGACCCATTCATGGCCGGGCAACGTGCGCGAACTTCGACAGAAAATCATGGGTGCGGTGTTGCAGGCTCAGACGGGACTTGTCACAAAAGAGCATCTGGAACTTGGGATAACCGAAACAACCTCTGTTACCGGCTTCTCCCTACGCAACGACGAGGAAGATAAAGAGCGGATTCTGCGTGCTTTGAAGCAGGCTGACGGGAACCGGAAGGTCGCTGCCGAATTGCTTGGAATAGGCAGGACAACACTCTATAATAAACTGGAAGAATATGGATTGAAGTATAAATTTGAGCAACCATAGCCCGCAATTCGCTGAAAATGGCTATCTTTGCATGACATATCAGAAGGTAACGGCGATTGGCAGAGCCTTTTGCCGCCTATATATAACATAAGACCGCAAGGCGTCCTAATGGGAATCTGGAAAATTAACATTAACAGGAACTATTGCGTGATTGCTTATGCTATGCCTACGCATAGCGTGCATTCACCTATTCCTGTTAAGGGCATTCCAGAGCCTCCATTAGTGATAGCGTGGATTGCACGCTACTTTTTTGCCCTTGCCCAACGAAAGGAAACGCTAATGGGTAAAGTACAGATTCTTGCCGTCCTCACGATGGACGGTTGTCAAAGCTCCGAGTTATATTGCAAAGCGTATAAGGAACTGCGCCTTGAAGATTGCGGTATCAACGAGATAAGGGAAAACGCCCTTTATCATATCACACCCGACTATTCCATCTCTATGCTCGACGAATGGCGGAAATCCGCAACAGACATCTGCTATCTGGCGGAAGTCACTCCTGAAAAGGCGGACTACATCAATGGGCTGTTACGTATGCGTGTGGTGGATGAAATCATACTTTATACGCTTCCTTTCATTGCCGGAACGGGAAAGCGTTTCTTCCAGTCCGCCTTGCCACAGGAACAATGGACGCTGACCTCGCAGAAGGTGTACCGCAACGGAGTGGTCCGCCATATCTATAAAGCGTGCGTTTGATGTCCGGAAAATGGACGAATGTTCAGGAAATGAACACTTTAAGTCGAAAATAATTCCTGACAGACAAATAAATTGCAAAATTATCACACTGAAATCCAGCACCTTGCAGAGAGTGTGCCGGATTTTTTATTTTATGAACACGCTTTTTGCCAATCATATTCATGTGCGCATACCGAAAAACAGAGTGTAAAATTTCAAAATTGACAGGATATGAATTATTTCTTATTGGCGGAAACCGAGTTCTTCCGCCGTATAAACGAAGCCGGGGACTGCAATATGGAAACGGCATATACGGCTTTCGCCACGCAAGTAATCGAGCTATGCAGCGGCAATGTGGACACCAACCGCACCATCATCGCACTGGCTTACATCGAAATCGAGTTGCAGCACCATCCCATGCGCAATCTTCCCGAAGAAAAGAGGGAGGTTGCAGCCTATATCAGCAAGGCACTCTCTTTAGTGAGGAAGATGCAGAAGTTCCTTGCCGCTCCCCAAGTGCCACCACTAATCCCCATCCGTACATCCTCCGACAACACAACCGAAAATCCCGCCTCACCCCTGCAATGGACGGGCAACGCCATCGACCTCGTGGAACTTATCTACGGCATCAACGAGATGGGCTGCATCAACAACGGCAACATGCCGCTCAAACAGCTCGCCCCGCTCCTCTACAAGATTTTCGGTATCGAATCAAAGGACTGCTACCGTTTCTATATCGACATCAAACGCCGGAAAAACGAAAGCCGCACTTACTTCCTTGACAGGATGCAGGAGAAACTGAACGAGAGGATGCTCCGCGACGAGGAAATGGAACGTTTGAGAAAATAATCCTGTACCAATGATGAATCAGGGGGTGACGTTATGTCATTCTCTGATTTTTTGTAGGTTTTGTCCTGCTGTGTAGATACATTTCGTTATCTATTCGCCCGAAAACCAGCGAAAAGCACTATCTTTGTACCCACGTTACAGAATTGTATATGAGCATAGACAACCTCGACATAATAAAACGGTTGATAGCCGAAAAAGAATGCGGACGGGTGGAGTTCAAGGAAACCACCGGACAGTTGGAGCGCGGCATGGAAACGCTTTGCGCCTTCCTTAACGGCGAAGGCGGCACGGTATTGTTCGGTGTCACCGACAAGGGAAAAATCATCGGACAAGACGTGAGCGACAAAACCAAGCGGGATATAGCGGACGCGATCCGGCGTATCGAGCCGTTTGCCACAGTTGAAGTTTCTTATACTGAAATACCAGACACTGGCAAAAGTGTCATCGCACTGTCTGCGGAAGAACAAAGATATATGCGTCCGTTCTCTTACAAAGGACGGGCTTACCTGCGGGTGGAAAGCGCGACATCCATCATGCCGCAGGAGATATATAACCAATATCTGATACAGCGGGGCGGGAAATACGCTTGGGAGGCAATAGCAAATCCTGACCTTAAAATATCCGACCTTGACGAACATGCCGTCATTAGTGCTGTTCGCGGGGGAATCAGAAGCGGTCGTTTACCTGAAGCAACCATAAGGGAAGACTTGCCGACCATTCTCGAAAAATTCAGTCTGTTGCATGACGGGAAACTTAACAATGCTTCAGCAGTGCTGTTCGGTCATGATTTTTATTATTATCCCCAATGCCTGCTCCGTCTGGCGCGTTTCAAAGGCACGACGAAAGACGAGTTTATAGACAATCAACGTGTCACTGGGAATATCTACGCGCTGCTGGATGCTGCAATGGCGTTCTTTTTCAAACATCTGTCACTTTCCGGTAAGATAGAAGGGCTGTACCGTGAGGAAGAACTGGAAATCCCGTACAAGGCATTGAGAGAGTGCTGCACAAATGCGTTGTGCCACCGCCTGTACCACCGTCCCGGCAGTTCGGTGGGAATCGCCATCTATGACGACCGTGTGGAAATAGAGAACAGCGGGACATTTCCGCCGGATATAACAATGGAAAAACTGTTAAGCGGGCATAATTCAGAACCGCAAAATCTAATCATAGCAAACGTGCTGTATAAAAGCGAGGTCTTGGAAAGTTGGGGACGGGGCATCGGGCTTATGATAAGCGAGTGCCGGCGTGTCGGCATTCCGGACCCCGAATTTCACACGGACGGAAACAGCGTATGGGTCGTTTTCCGCTATACCCGGAAAGCAGTCGGGTCATACCCGACAGTCACCCCACAGTCGCCCGATAGTTACCCGACAGTTACCCCGCAAGTGGGAAAAGTTCTGTCTGCAATCGGGAATCAGACACTATCGACAAAAGATGTTATGGAAATGATAGGATTGAAGGACAAAAGCAATTTTCTGGAGCTTTATCTGTATCCTGCAATAAGGTTGGATTTAGTAGAACCGATTTATCCGGAAAAGCCGAAACACCCGCGACAGAAATACCGTCTTACGGAGAAAGGTCTGGATTTAATTAAAAATAAATAGTCATGAACTCGCAAACTGTAGAAATAACATCTGCTGGCATTAGGAAAATATTGAATAAATATACTCCAGAGCGAGCTATTGCCGAATATGTATGGAATGGATTTGATGCAAAAGCAACCGTTGTAAATATTGATTTTGAAATTGACAATGCAGAATTGGACACAATCAAAAATATTAGAATAACAGACAATGGTACAGGCATCTGCTATGAAGAATTACCTATAAAATTCAAAAAATTCTATGAGTCTCAAAAGAGAATAGCCAACGAGAATAATACTGAATTTACAAGAGGAAAAAACGGTTATGGTCGTTTTACTTTCTATAAATTTGCGAGATTTGCTAATTGGGAAACACGCTATAGTAAAGATGCACAAATAATGTCTTATGACATTAGAATTGATAGCGATACTTTAAAAGACTACACTACAACAGAGCCACTTGTATCTGATGACACAACAACAGGTACTTGTGTCGTTTTTAATGAGATTTCTTCTGATATTTCCAGTTTGTTTATAACGAAGACTCTTATCCCTTATCTAAAGGCTGAATTTGCGTGGTTTTTAGAATTGAAATCCGAATATCAAATATACATCAATGGGCAAGAATTAGATTATTCTTCTATAATAGCAGAACAAGAATCAATATCACCGATATTATCACATAACCAGAAAAATAACATCAACTTTCAATGCAAGTATATCCGATGGAATGTAAAGATGAATGATGAATATTCTCGATTTTACTTCTTGAATAATGACTTGGAGTTAAAATTTACCAAAACGACATTATTAAATAAAAAAGGAGATAATTTTTGGCATTCTGTAATTGTGATTGATGATTTCTTCAATGAAATCAATTGTGATAACGAATTAGACGATAATGCTATTCAACCTAAATTGTTTGATAATTCTGCTGATAGAAAATTATTTAAGGAACTAATTACGCAACTCAATGAGTTTCTCAAAAAGAAAAGACGCCCATTCCTAAAGGAGCAAGCAGAAGTTATGGTAACCAAATATAAGAATGAAGATGTTTTCCCTAAATTTGGTACTGAAGATTGGGATATAGTGCGTAGAGAAGGTTTGGAAAACTTCGTAAAGGAACTATACGAAGTAGAACCTGCTGTTTTCATGAAGTTGAACAAAGAACAAAAAAGAGTTTTCTTAGAACTTCTAAATTTGGTGATGGATAGCGGTGAGCGCGATAGTCTGTTTAAGATTTTAGATGCAGTTGTTGAATTAGACTCGAACGATAGGAAAGAATTTGCAAAAATATTAGAAATAACGAGGTTAAAACAAGTCGTTTCCACGATTAAGCTTATTTCAGACAGATTGCTGACACTGGAGAATCTAAAAAAGATTGTTTTTAATCATACTTTACAAGCCAATGAAGTTCGTGATTTGCAGTCGTTCATAGAAAAACACTATTGGATTTTTGGCGAAGAATATAGAATGGTATGTGCGGAAGAGGTCAAATTTGAAGAGGCTTTAAGAAAATACATTTATATTCTGCGTGGAGTTAGCGAGAAAAAATATATTGCTCACCCTAATAAATACAAAGAAATGGATTTATTTCTTACTGGTACTGATTTTAGGGATGGGAGACCTCATAATATAGTTGTGGAAATCAAAAATCCGACAACTATAAAACAATTAAAATCAGAACAGTTAAATCAATTAGAACAATATATGGATGTTATTCTAAAACAAGATTGTTTTAATGATGCTAATGAGTTCTGGACTTTCATTTTGATAGGACAAGACTATGATGATATTGTAGGTCGAAGGGTCATAAATAAGCTTACTGGTTTAGTCCAAAATGACAGTAATTATAGCCTCTATGTAAAAAAATGGAGTGAAATAACAAATGAGGTGGAACGTAGGCTGAAATATTTGCTTGATAAGCTCAAAATAGAAAGAGCCACTTTATCTAAATCCCAATCATTAAATGAGGTAATGAATGAAGTTTCAAATAACACGGCCGCAATGGTTAGTTGAACTTAATATAGTCATAATGCTCAATATAAAGAATTACAAATTACTCCTGTCACAGATAGCTGTAGCAGGAGTAATTCTCAAAACGGGAGTCTGATACATCTTGTTGTTATATATTATTTCTGTTGCAACAGATGTTTCAGATTCTCGTCACCAGCGATGCGCTCCAACTCGTCGGCGACAATCTGTTTCACCTCCTCCTTGATGCGCCTGTAATTCGCCTTCACCATTTCCTTCATGCAGTCGTTGCCGTTCGCGTCCGCGAAGTCGGTAATGACGGGTATCGGCTTGTAGGCTTTCTCCTCGCGCTTCATTTTCTCGGCATCCACGACAATCTCACAGTGGAAAATCTTCTGCTTGATACGCTCGTTGAAGTTGTCGGACACCGAACCGACGAACATCCCCTGCGTCAAGCCGGAAATTTTGCTCGGCGGGATAAGCGCGTCCATCTGCGTGTTGATGGAGGTGGAAACATCCTGCCGGTTGATGGAGATGGACTGCCGCTTTTGAAGCACCTTTCCGAACCGCTCCGAGAGCGTCTTGGCTGTTTCGCCCACCACCTGCCCGGAGAAGATATTGCCGACCGTGTTCATCACCACTTTCGCCTCGCGGTCCCCATAGTCACGCACCAACTGGCTGAAATCCTGAAAACCCAGACACACGGCAACCTTGTTGCTTCGCGCGGTGGCGATAAGGTTGTCCAGCCCCTTGAAGTATATCGTCGGCAGCTCGTCTATGATGACCGACGACTTCAGCATCCCTTTCTTGTTGATAAGTTTAACGATACGGGAATTATACAGACCGAGAGCCGCCCCGTATATGTTCTGTCGGTCGGGATTGTTGCCCACGCAGAGAATTTTCGGTTCTTCGGGATTGTTGATGTCCAGCGTGAACTCGCTGTCCGACATTACCCAATAGAGCTGCGGGGAAATCATGCGTGACAGCGGAATTTTCGCCGAAGCAATCTGCCCCATTAACTGCTCCGCAGCCCCTCCGAGCCACGCGTCCATGAATGGCGAGAGATAGTTCTCCAGTTCGGGATAAGAGGTCAGAATCGGGAAAATATCCTCGTAACGGCGGTTCAGGAACTCGATGGCATGGGGGAACGTGCAATACTTGCCGTTCTGAAAAATTTTAAGATACCAGATGATAGCCGCGAAAAGGATGATGGGCGATTCCACAAAGAAGTCGCCCTGCTTCTGCACCCAACTCTTGTTTAAATTGAGCATGATGGTGTACGCGCTCTCGTAAGCGTCCGTAATGTCCTCCATGAAATCTGGGTGAATGGGATTGCAACGGTGGCTGCGTCGCGGGTCGTCGAAGTTTATCACGTAGAACTTCGGCTTCACCTTGTATCCCTCCGGGTGGTTGAGCAGATGATTATAGGCTATCGTGGACAAGTCACTGAATTTGAAATCATAGACATACATCGAGAAGCCCTTCTCAATCTGCTGGTCGGGTAGGTCAGCTCCCTTTCGGGAGCTTTCCCCCCTAAGAACCGTACATGAGAGTTTCCCCTCATACGGCTCAAGCAATTCTAAATTTCTATATAGAAACCGGCTCATTATTTC
>NZ_JACOOB010000032.1:0-10025 GCF_014287315.1 Bacteroides sp. NSJ-39
TTCTACAAAAAAGATAGAAGACTGGGAGAGTTGAACGAAAAAATCAAGAGAAAAGCTCACGTAAAGCAAAGCTTTTCTCTTGATTTTTTAGAAAGAGGAACATTTACTGAATATCCCTAATTACTAGTACTTTTGATATGACAATAACTATGTAGCCAAAGTTTTATGTGTTTTAGGTAAAACTTCCTCTTTTCTTGCCGTACTTTGGGAGCCGCATATTTATTATTTATAAGCTTGGCATAGTGCATTGCTTGGGTGTAATCTCCTATATGTTTATATTCGCTATACAGTTGATGATAATATTTATTTAAAGCATGATAATATGATTCTGTAGGTGAGAGCTTAAATTTTTTAATATAAAAAGAGGTAATGTCAATAGTTGATAAAATGAACTTTTCATTTTTGATTATATCTTTGGAATGACTTGCTGATTCTTCTAGTATCCGATATACACTAGTAACTTCCGGAATAAATTTTATTTTATAATGGTAATTTATCCATAGCCACATAGGATAGTCTCCCATAAGCCAGTTCTTTTTTTGCGGTTCTATGTCATCTATATATTCTATCATGGCTTGTGTTCTTATGCAAGTGGTTAGTGCTGGTATCCGGTTATATGTAAGTAAATCGTAATACTCATTATATTCTTCCCCAAATAGATATTCTTCTATTTTCATCTTACTTTGGTTATATACTTGGCTAAGTGTATAGACCATTCCGTAGTCGGGATTCTTTTCTAAAAAATCTACTTGTTTCTGCAGTTTGAGTGGATCTGTCCAATAATCATCCCCTTCGCATAACGCTACATATTTTCCTCGAATTGCTTGGTTTACAATTCGCGCTAACGAGCCATCATGTTTAGAGTATTGATTTTCTGTCTCCAAAATAGCATGAATATTAGAATATTTCTCGGCATATTCACGAATAATCTCTGCCGTTTTATCCGTAGAGGCATCATCGTGTATTATTATCTCAAATGGGAAATTTGTTTTTTGCATAACAAATCCATCTAGACATTGGCGAATGTACTGTTCATGATTATAGGTCAAACATCTGATACTGGCAAGTGGAAGCGTATTTCTCATTTTTCTTAAAGTAAATTATTGATTATAATTTTCCATTCCCATTTTCCCATAAAGAGGGTGGAAATAAAAATATAATCTAGTAAGTGTTAATATTTAGTTTCAACAATAAAGGAAAAATTATTGTGGATACAAAAGTTGGTAATTTCTGCGGGTTATATTTTTTAGCTACATAGTGTAGTCTTTATTTTCTCCCCATAGTTTTTTGAATGGCTGGGTTTCCATATCCTTTTTAAAATCCAGTAGATAGTCTTTCCAACTGTATTGGGGAATATATTGTAATTGTTTTATTGTCTTGCTGATATCTAATACAAATTGTTGGGAACTTCTTTTTTCAGGACAATGGATAATAGGTGATGGATGTTCTTTAGGAGAGAAAACTTCTACTATTCCTTGAATTCTTTCTTTTAAAGTTGAACCACCACTTCCTGCGTTGTAAATACCACCGTCAAGAGGGGATTCCACACATTTATCTATTATTTGTAAGAAATCCTTAATACAAATAGTCTCTAGTAACCGCTCAGGATCTCCCCACATTTCTATTGGCTCCCCTTTAATTGCTTGTTGTATCAAATATCGGTCTGAAATAAGGCATTTTACCCCATCTGTGTAAGTATATGGGTTAGGGTGAAACATATATATTCGAGGAAGACGTAAAATAAAGCGTTTGATTCCATACATATGATAATAATGCTCGATTAAATCAACTGCTGCCATTTTAGCTATGACGTATATTGCATGGTCACCTGTCATTGGGGCCTTGCGTATGGCATCGGGAGATATAGGAATTTTACTCCCAAATAAATAGCTGATATCAAATAGAGATTGCGGAAATATAATTTTGTGCGCACCACATTGCCGGGTATATTCCAGAACATTAAGGGTTCCTTTGGCAATAGAGTCTATATATTTATGTGGAGTGTATCCTTCCATAGTGGCGGGAAGTGCACCGGCAAAGTGCAATACTGTATTGATACCTGATTGAGGAAGCCGACTAAATTGCTCCATATTTTCTATGTCCAACGAGTAATATGGGACATTATAGTCTCCGAAAAAGCCATTGTCTGATTTTCTATGTCCAACAGCATATACCTGATAGCCTTTTTGCTGCAAATGAGTGGTTATGTGGGCTCCAAGCGTTCCTGTTGCGCCAAATACAATTACTTTTTTATTCATATATGTTGATTTTTATTTTTTTAAGATACATGGATTCGCTGGTCTGCTTGATATATGATATATCCGGAACGGTCTTGCGACTTTTTAAGTTCCTGTAAGGGACCTTTATCAATATGATATTTGACAGCCCACTCTGCATTTTTATTGTTTTCAATAAATGCTCTTATATAAGATACTTCTTTACTCAAAAAATAAACTCCGGAACATTTGTGAAAAGACCACTTGGGGATATTAAACTCACCAAGTGCGACTTCTATCATGCCTTTTACATAATCATATCCTGTGCTTAATTTTACTAAATCATATGAGATAAAATCTCCTCCACCACGAGCACCAACTTCAATGAAAAAAATATTTCCATTTTGATCTATCTTGAACTCTGTATGTGAAGCGCCGTTATTAATTCCAATAGCGTTTAATATATTGCAAGTCGCATATTTAAGTTTTTCCTGAATATCGAGAGAAAGAGTAGAAGGTTGGTGGTGAGCTGTTTCGACGAAATAGGGGGCCCCGGTTGTTTCTTTATCCGTGATAGTTAAAACGTAATGCTTACTATGGAATGAAATAGATTCGACAGAGACCTCTTTGCCTTCTATATATTCTTCAATCAGTATACAATTGGCAAGAGAAGCTTGCGAAGCCCTGTTTAGTGCTTGTGTGAGATCTTCTCTTTTATTGACTTTGGTGACTCCGTTACTGCATGAACCGTCTATAGGTTTGACTATTACCGGATAAAATGAGGGTAGGTATCCGGATTGATAAAGTGTGTAAGTAGGTTGTTGGCAAGCTTTTTGATGGGATACCTTCTCACGCATCTGAAACTTATTGCGTGCATTTAATGCTACTTCATAAGGGATTCCGTTTAAATCAAGGAGTTCTGCTACATACGCTGCAGTAGGAACTGCAATCTCTAATGCGTTGGAAATAATTCCATTTATTTTTTCTTTTTGACAAATTGCTGCAATCTGTTCTTTATCAACAATAGATATATCATAATAATGATCTGCATAGTTTTTGCAATAGGCTCCTTGGCTCCATGCAAAACAGTACGTTTCAAGCCCCATTTCTTTTGCTTTCAGAAATAACGGAAGATGAGGCTCACTTGCTCCAAGTATAGCAATTTTTTTCATCTTATTCAGTAATGATTTTTACCCACGAGTTGATACACGACATCATTTTATGTTGCTGTTGTTCGTTATTGAAACTTACTACTAATGTTCCTATGGCGTCATTTGCCCCATTAAATGAATGAATAAGGTCGCCAGGCTGAACCCATAAGTCTGTTTCGATAATATGGTTTTCCTTCATATTCTGTTCTATTTGGATATCCTTGAATATTCCTGTCTTGTCCGCATGCAGAATGATTTCAGACCAATAACCGTTGTAAACACAAGGAGCTATAGGGGGGATTATTTCCCCAACGGCTGCACGTACGGCATTTTTTATAAGATCGGTTTCTGTTGCATAACGTAGCATTTCTGATAGGCGATTGCCACCTCCACGAGGGGAAACTTCCATGATATAGGCTTTTCCGTCTGTTCCAACTCGTGTTTCTATATTATATATTGAAGTGTTCATATGTAACAATTGTAGCAATCGTTGTACTTCAGAAGATAAAAATTCCCGGTTTCTATCAAGCATTGAAGAAGGCCAACTGTAGGCGGAGGGAGTATAAGGATTGGTAGCTTTATTATCAAAATATTGGTCGGAAAAGGAGATGAATTTTAACTCTCCATTTATCGAGAATGCATCGGAATCCGACGAATATCCTTGTTGTTCAATAAATTCTTCAACAATAAAACGATGAGAAAAGGAATTTTTCAAAGCATGTGTTATAGCCTTTTCTAGATCAGTGGTTTTATCTATTCGGGAGACTCCTTTACTACCGGCAGAATCAACAGGTTTTACAATAATAGGCCATTGAAATGATTCTATGTCGGATAATGCTTCTTCTATACTATTATAACCACGAGATTTCGGAGTATTAAATCCGTTCTTTTCAAGGAAGCTCCGGAAAAGAGCTTTGTTTTGTAGGATTTGTACAGAGGTATATGGGTTACCGGGCAACCCTAGTTTGTCACAGACATATGCGGCAGTTAAAACTCCGGGATCTACTGCAAAAGACATTATGCCGTTAATCTTTAATTCTTTGGCTAATTCCAATACAGCATTTTTATCTGTGATACTTATATTGTGATATTCATCTGCATATTTGTGAGCTACGTTATGAGGCAGGTAGTCGCATGTAATTACATAGTATCCTAATTCATGAGCAGCTTGGATAACAGGAATTAAATACCTCAGTCCACCTAACATCAAAATTTTTTTCTGGTTGTTAGCCATTGTTCATTATAAGTTTTAATATACGTTCAATATCATTTTCTTTTAAAGCATGGTGCATGGGCAGGCAAATAACTTTATTGGCCATTTCTGTTGCAATAGGTAAATTTTCAGGTTTGGCTGATTCTAATCCGCGATATGTTGAAAATGTACTGATGAGTGGATAAAAATAGCGCCTTCCCCATATGTTGTGTTCCTTCATTTTTATGTAGAGTTCATCTCTTGTCATTCCATAAATATTTTCGTTTATAAAAATAGGAAAGTAAGAATAGTTGTGGCGGACTTCTGGCATATCCTCAAAAAATGTCACTCCCGGAACAGTTGCTAGTATCTCACGATATTGGATGGCAGTTTGTCGGCGTTTAGAAATTGCCTGATCTACAATTTTAAGATTTAGTAGTCCGAAAGCAGCGCGTACTTCATCCATTTTGCTGTTGATACCGGGAGCTACTACTTCTGTCTCATTGGCAAATCCAAAATTCTTTAAATAGTCAATTCTTTTTTTTGTTTGTTCATCATGCATAATGAGAGCTCCGCCTTCCAAGGTGTTAAATACTTTAGTGGCGTGGAAACTTAGTGTTGACATGTTACCTGCTTTCAGAATACTTTCTCCATTAACTTCTACTCCAAAAGCGTGCGCTGCATCATAAATGACTTTAAGCCCATACTTGTCGGCTATTTCTTGAATTCTTTTTGTATTGCATGGTTTGCCGTATACATGTACAGGCATGATGGCTGTTGTCCGGGGAGTTATGGCTGCTTCAATTTTATCAGGATCTAGATTGCAGGTTGTAGGCTCGATATCAACGAATACAGGTTTGATTCCATTCCACCAAAGAGCATGTGTGGTGGCAACAAAACTGAAAGGGGTTGTAATGACTTCGCCTGTTATACGCATTGCTTGTAGAGCGGTAATTAAAGGTAATGTGCCATTGGTAAATAAAGACAGATAGGGTACCTTTAAATAAGTAGCAAGCTCTTTTTCTAATTTTTTGTGGAAAGAGCCGTTGTTTGTCAAAATTGCACTTTCCCAGATTTCTTTTAAAGAGGATGAAAAATCATCTAAAGAAGGTAACAAGGGAGAAGTTACATATATAGGGGGCTCTGTCATTGTGTTATAGTATTTAATATTGGATATTATATTTTCGCAAATATAGTCAGATTATTGTATTTATCAAAATGTATTTTTTAATTAATATATCTATTTCCTTTTTTGAAATAAGACATATATAAGTTGAATAAATAATTTTTGAAAAATTAGGCGTACATTGGATGTTGGCTGACTTTGCAAAAGAATATAAAAAACGGATTCATCACCAGTATCTAAAAACTGGGAGAGGAACGTCCGAGACTGCAGTACAAAAGTACTATAATTATGGGATACAACAAAATATTCTTTGAAAAAAGTTTTTTCTAACAAAAGGATGGAACGATATTTCAAGCTTTATCCACAAGATGAAGCTAGAGCCATATTGCACTACCAATGTAATTTATGTTTGGCTGAGTCCTTTTATGTTAGCTTATCTGTGTTTGAGGTAACTTTACGCAATGCTTTGAGCCGTGAACTCGAAATGATGACAGGGCGGCAGGATTGGTATGCTGTATTCCCGAATACACCCGGATTGACCAACTTGAACAGATATATTACCCAAGCCAATAAACAGATTGCGGGTCGACACGAAAGTGCTACACCTTCAAAAATAATAGCGGAATTGACCTTAGGATTTTGGGTGTCGCTTCTGAATAGTGAGTATGAAAGAATATTGTGGAAAGACTTGCGAAGAGCTTTTCCGTTTATGCTCAAAAAGCAGAGGCAGCGTAAGAATGTATCTGCACTACTGAACACCTTTTGAACTTTTCGCAACCGAGTATTTCATAATGAATCAATTTGCTGGAACTTACAGCGGGTAGAGGAAATACATCAAGAAATGCTCACCGTAATGGGGTGGATAAACAAAGATGTTCCTATATGGATACAACAAGTTGACCGTTTTCAAGAGGTATGCAAAGGAATACGGGATACGATGGGATGGAGGTAAACATACATAGAGAATGAGTGGCTTGTTTATAATATCCTGACAATATTTTATTGTCAGGATATTAGACATAAATATTGAAAGATAGTTCAGTCTTCAATTTCTTCTTCAGACAATCCTGTTGTTTGAATGATCGTATTAATCGGTACTCCTGCGGACTTTAGTTTGCGGGCAATCTCGAATTGCTTCATTTTGGCACCTTCTATTTTGCCTTCCTCCCTACCTTCTGCTCTTCCTTCCGCTTTACCTTCAATCCATCCCGTGGTGATTACGCTTTTTTGATATCGTATAGCCTCCATATCTCTGTAATAGCTCTGCTTCTCTTTCTCATTCAGGCGATCGATCCTTAGACGTTCTCTGGCTTCCGGCAGTCCTTTCGCTGTGTCGGTATTTTTTATTTCTCCGGTTTTAAGGAATCGTACCCACTCGTCGAGTGGAGTACGGGCTATCTGATCAAATTCGTTGACTTTCAGGACGTAGTATTCTGGAAATATATCACCGGCTTCTTTTCCGACAAATAACTCTTTTTGACGGACGGATAACTGTAAAACATCCTCTGGAACTTGTAGACCACGGAAGAATGTTTTTCCATAATATACATAATCTTTACCCTGACCTAAGTCAAAATATACGATGTTGATGGAATAAACTTTGCGTACATTACTGTAGGCATCTCCTAATCCGATATAGTCTGTAATGGCTTTGGATACCCCGTAAAGCATTCGGTGAAAATAATCTAATTCACGATTATTCTGTATCTCTATAATTAGTAGTTCTCCATTCGTGTCTTCTGCAAGCATATCTACACGATTGAACTTGTCTACGGAATCATTCTGGTTACCTTCGCTTTCAAGGAACTTGTTGATACGAATATCTTCCTTGAGCAATGTGCTGAGAAAGCCTTCAAGTACGACATAATTGGCCTTATCCCGTAACAGACGTTTCATGGCCCAGTCAAAATGTATATAATTGTTTGGCATGGCTTCGTCTCCTTTGTCTGTATAACCCCAAAACAAGAAATGATGGATACGCTTTATAGGTCAGGATTGTCTTTCCGCGAATACCTTGCCATTTCGTATGGTTATCATTTACCAGTTTATTCTTTGGAAGATATACTGAAACATAAAGTGGATTTTCCTTATGCCGAGGTGCGTCCTATTTTGCTGTTTAAGGAGTATTTACAGCATGGTTATTACCCTTTCTTTCAAGAAAAGGGATATTTGCTCCGTTTGTAAAGTAGCATTAAGCAGACTTTGGAAAATGATATACCGATTTTTGCGAATATGAATATAGCGACAGCATTAAAGTTGAAAAGACTGTTATATATCATAGCGAAAAGTGTTCCGTTTAAATCAAATTTTACCAAGTTGGCGACTTTGCTTGATATGAATAGAAATACGGTTTCCGATTTGATGTGTTATCTGGAAAAGGCTGGGATAATTAATCAGCTTCGGGCAGAGGCGGAAGCTGTCAGACTTTTAGGCAAAGTGGACAAGGTGTATCTGAATAATACGAATTTGGCTTATGCGCTTTCTGACAATACACCGGATATTGGTAATGTGCGCGAAACGTTTTTCTTTTCTGCTTTGCGAGTTGTTTGTCCGGTAACTACATCGAATGTTTCTGATTTTACGATAGGTGGTTATACCTTTGAAGTAGGTGGAAAGAATAAATCGCAGAAGCAGGTGCATGATGTGGAGAATGCGTATGTTGTGAAAGACGATATTGAGTACGGAATGCGTAATGTGGTTCCTCTCTGGGCATTTGCTTATTTCTACGCTTGAAACCTACTTTCAAGGAAAGCGGGAACTCTTTGAAGGCTGATTCATACTAGATGCATTTTGATTCTTCATCTCTCATATCTCTCATAAATTAACATAATCCTTTAATTTACAACAAACTATATTATGAGAGATGCAGAAATCTAAAGTATCTCTCATACTTTTCTCCTGCATCTCTCATAGATTTCCGATTTATCTCTCATAATATCCTGTAGCCGGAACGTAGATGGGCTGTGTCGGTTTTCCGATATTTTTCAACTTGCCTTCCGCTTTCAACCGACGGAGTTGCCGTGCCGCCATGCTTTGGGTGAATTCACAAAGCGATTGCATTCTGGAGCGTGTCAAGGCGACATTGGTTACAAAATATTCCGTCAATTTATTATCTATTTCTTCTTGGGAAAGGGAAGCGGAGTGTGGTTTGTATTTTGAGCGTCGCACATGAGTAGCTATACATGAATTTCTTAGATCTCTATCGGCTTGGAAGCGAATGGACTTAAATTTCACTTTATCAGCACGTGTGCCGAGCGAATGTACCGGTTCGGTTGTTTGCAAAGTGATTTGAAAATAACCGATTCCGTCTAAATGTACTCTTTCTCCTTCGCGGAGATGATTTCCCATGCATCTGCTCAATTCCATTAACATAGCTTCTACTTCTGATTTTCCGAAAGTAGTTGCCTGATGAATTTCCATTGCCAACCTTTGAGAAGTGACATGCTGAAAATTAACCACTCTTGGGTGGTAACTTGGTTCTTCCCCTTCTTTTTCCGGTTGGGGATTCTTGTAAAACTCGAATTGTATTGCCATTTCTGTTTTGATTTAATGGTGATTTATATGTCAGGCTACTTATGTTGTTGGCATATCTTGCCTTTGTTTTCGGATAATTCTACGGCATTATAATCGTTCCACTCTAGTGAATGGTTCTGTGCACTATTGTGAACGGTACTGTTCACTAGAGTAGACGGATCTGATCACTGGAGTGGAACGGTTGCAATGCTTCATCAAAGATACGACATTTGGAGCTGGAAAACAAGAGATTAGTCAGTTGTTTTCATATAAAATACTGTAAGTTGTTTTGTGGAATACAGCTTGTTGGGAGAAGGAGGGGGGAGGAAGTATGAGAGATACGGATGGAAAACATGAGAGATGGTGAAGAAAAATATGAGAGATGCTAGTCTTGGAAACATCTCTCATAATATAGTTTGTTGTAAATTAGAGGATTATGTTAATTTATGAGAGATATGAGAGATGAGGTACGAGATTTCTTGTTAGTATGCTGGGTAAGCGTCTCGGCGATGCCGTCCCCCCCCCTCAAAAAATAGAAGTAGCATCTCCTCTTTATGTTTCGATCCTACTTCTATTTTCTTTCCATTTGTCCGGCAATAAATTTCTATATACCTTTATGTCCGTATTTGGTGGTAGCTTTGCCGCTTTATTGATTACCTCCGTGATATATTCGAAGGTATTTATTCCCTGCATTCTGCATGAACAGGCCAGCGAATAAAATAAGGCACCTCTTTCCGCCCCCTTATGGCTTCCAAAGAAAAGGGAATTTCTTCTGGACAGTGATATATATCGGTTGTACCGCTCGACCAAATTATTGTCCAAGTAGT
>NZ_JACOOB010000033.1:0-7977 GCF_014287315.1 Bacteroides sp. NSJ-39
ATTATTGCTTAATCCAAATGAATATTATAAATTTAGGAATTCTTGCTCACATTGATGCAGGAAAAACTTCCGTAACCGAGAATCTGCTGTTTGCCAGTGGAGCAACGGAAAAGTGCGGCCGTGTGGATAATGGTGACACCATAACGGACTCTATGGATATAGAGAAACGTAGAGGAATTACTGTCCGGGCTTCTACGACATCTATTATCTGGAAATACACGTTAATTTTGCACCCTAAAATTGCTATATGATTATTAAAACAAAGAATCTTATAATCAGAAACTTTCAGGAGAAGGATGCCGTGGGCTTATTGGAATACCTCTCCCATCCACGTGTTAATTGCTTTGCTGACGATCGTCTGTATTCAGAGGAATCTGCGCTGGCTTATATATCCAATACTCCAAAGGATATGTTACGCTATGCCGTATGTCTGAAGGAAGACGATTTCATCATTGGTGATGTTTTCGCCTTGCGTGAATATACTGATACATTTAGTGTGGGCTGGCACTTCAACCAACGCTTTGAGGGCAAAGGACTGGCCTACGAAGCGGCAACAGAATTTTTGGACTACCTCTTTTGTGATGCCGGTGCACGGCGTGTTTACGGATTTGTCGAAGACGATAACTTGCGGTCGAAAAGGTTGTGCAAACGCCTCGGAATGAGGTATGAGAGATGTATGAAAGAGTTCATATCGTTTGTATGTTATCCTGACGGGACACCACGGTATGAGGACACCTGCATCTATGCGATATTGAATAAAGAATGGACGGAACAGCGAGAGCAGAAGCCAAATTCACTTGGATTATGCCGAGTCGTGACGGACATGCACGAAATGAATGAAAAAAAACAATAAGGACTAATGATGAATAGACGAACATGGATTGCCGGTATCACGGCAACGATCCTGCTGGCTGCTTCATTGGCAGCCTGCAAACAGGAACAGCAAGGAGAGGAAACAGGACAGGCACTGCCCGTCATGGTGGTTTCTTCCCAACCAATTGAATTTGAAGAAACCTATTCCGCTTCGATTCGTGGGCTACAGGATGTGGACATCATACCTCAAGTATCGGGTCGCATCATCCGCCTATGCGTGAAAGAGGGAGAGCAAGTAAAAACAGGGCAAGTGCTGGCTGTCATAGACCAAGCGCCCTATCAGGCTGCGCTGCGCATCGCAATCGCCAATGTCAGTGCGGCACAGGCAAAAGTGGAAACAGCGCGTATTGAACTGAACGGCAAACAGTCGCTGTTCGACGAAAAGGTCATATCCGATTACGAACTGTCAGTTGCCCAAAATCAATTAGTAGTGGCACAGGCAGAGCTGGAACAAGCAAAAGCTCAGGAAGCAAATGCCCGAAACGAACTGTCATACACCGAAATCAAGAGCCCGAGCAACGGGGTTATAGGCACTCTCCCTTACCGCATCGGCGCACTCGTCGGTCCGACCATCGAACAACCATTTACAGTGGTGTCGGACAATTCGGAGATGTATGCCTATTTCTCCATTTCGGAAAACAAACTTAGGCAGTTCGAGATCCGATACGGTTCTATTGACAGAATCATAAGCGAAATGCCTCCGATTAGCCTCCAACTTAACAATGGTTCCGTCTATGGGAAACAAGGGAAAATAGAGACAATCAGCGGAACAGTCAATCCCACGACCGGTGCCGTACAGATAAAGGCCCTGTTTCCCAACATCAACAGGCATCTGCTGAGCGGGACCATCGGCAACGTCATCCTGCAAGGACTGAATGAGGATGCCATTCTGATTCCCATGACCGCCACCGTGGAGCTACAGGACAAGATTATCGCTTACCGCCTTAAAAACGGAAAGGCCGAAGCTGCCTACTTGACCGTGGACCGCCTGAACGACGGCAACCACTTCGTTGTAAAGCAAGGATTGTCCATCGGCGACACCATCATAGCCGAAGGCGTGGGGCAGGTAAAGGAAGGAATGAACGTCACACCTAAAACCGTAGCCCCATGAACCTGCGCTTCTTCATAGACCGCCCGGTGTTTTCGGGCGTTATCTCCGTGGTGATTGTCCTGATGGGAGTTATCGCCATGAAAACCCTCCCCGTGGAGCAATATCCCGACATTGCGCCTCCGACTATCAACGTGTTCGCCACCTATCCCGGTGCCAATGCAGAGACAGTGCAGAAAGCCGTGATAGTCCCTTTGGAAGAGGCCATCAACGGCGTGGAGGACATGACCTACATGACCTCCACGGCATCCAATACGGGCGATGCTTCCATCGACATCTATTTCAAGCAGGGTGCCAATGCCGACATGGCGGCGGTCAATGTGCAAAACCGCGTGAACGGCGTGTTGAGCCAGCTTCCGGCGGAAGCGACCAAGACCGGCGTCACCACCGGGAAGCAGCAGAATGCCGAGTTGCTGACATTCGCCCTCTACAGCCCCGACAACCGTTTCGACCAGACCTTTCTCAACAATTACGTGAAAATTAACGTAGAGCCGCGATTGAAACGTATCGGCGGTGTGGGAAAGGCACAACTGTTCGGTTCCAACTACAGTATGCGCCTTTGGCTTCGTCCTGACAAGATGGCGCAGTACGGACTGATTCCCGATGACATCTCCTCCGTGTTGGCGAAACAGAATATAGAGGCGGCAACCGGTTCATTCGGAGCCAATCACCCCACGGCAAATGAATACACGATGAAGTATCGCGGCCGCCTCTCCACGGCGGAAGAGTTCGGCGAACTGGTCATCAAGTCCCTGCCCGGTGGTGACGTGCTTCGGCTGAAAGATGTCGCCGACGTGGAGTTGGGCGATGAATTCTACAACTATTCCACCGAGGTGAACGGACATCCGGCTGCCATGATGCTCATCAACCAGAAAGCGGGTTCCAACGCTTTGAGCACCATCAATGAGATTCACGAGGTGCTCGATGAAATTGAACGCGACCTGCCGGAAGGGGCGGAGTTCGTGGTGCTTACCGATACCAACAAGTTCCTGTATGCCTCCATCAATTCTGTCATACGGACGCTTATCGAGGCGATACTTCTGGTTATCGTGGTGGTGTATGTGTTCTTGCAGGACATCAAGTCCACGCTCATTCCCACGGTTTCCATCTTCGTCTCCATCATCGGCACGTTTGCCGTGATGTCGCTGATAGGCTTTTCCATCAACCTGCTTACGCTTTTCGCCCTTGTGCTTGCCATCGGTACGGTGGTGGACGATGCCATTGTTGTGGTAGAGGCGGTGCAGGCGAAGTTCGACGAGGGCTATCAGTCGCCGGTGCTTGCCGCCGATGATGCCATGAAGGGCGTTTCGTCCGCCATTCTTACCTCTACCATTATCTTTATGGCGGTGTTTATCCCTGTGGCAATGATGGGCGGTACTTCCGGGGCATTCTATGCCCAGTTCGGTATCACGATGGCGGTTGCCGTGGGCATATCGGCTATTAATGCCTTTACCCTTTCACCTGCGTTATGCGCTTTGTTCCTGAAACCTTATATTGACGAGCACGGAAACATGAAGAACAATTTTGCGGCACGCTTCCGCAAGGCTTTCAATGCCGTTTTCGACCGTTTGAGCCGCCGCTATGTACGTGGTGTACTGTATATCATCCATCGCCGGTGGCTGTTGTGGGGAACGATTGCCGCCTCGTTCGGGTTGCTGGTCTTGCTGGTCAATATCACGAAGACAGGACTTATTCCGCAGGAAGACACCGGCACGGTGATGGTAAGTATGAACACAAAGCCCGGTTCCTCCATGGCGCAGACCAACAAGGTGATGGCGCGTATCAACAGCCGTCTTGACAGCATCCCTGAGATTGAGTACAGCGGAGCGGTTGGAGGATTCTCATTCAGCGGTTCCGGCCCTTCACAGGCCATGTATTTCATGACACTTACAGATTGGGACCGGCGCAAGGACGAAGGGCAATCGGTGGACGACGTGATAGGCAAGATTTATGCCGCCACCGCTGATGTTCCCGATGCCACGGTGTTTGCCATGTCGCCGCCGATGATTGCCGGCTACGGCATGGGCAACGGTTTCGAGCTTTACTTGCAGGACAAGACCGGTGGCGATGTCACTGCATTCAAGAAGGAGGCGGACCGATTCGTGGAGGCATTGTCCCGCCGTCCCGAAATCGGAGAGGTCTATTCGTCTTTTGCCGCTGACTATCCCCAGTATTGGGTGGACATCGATGCGGCGAAATGCGAGCAGTCGGGCATATCTCCCGCCGATGTGCTGTCCACGCTCTCCGGGTATTATACCGGGTCGTATGTGTCGGACTTCAACCGTTTCTCCAAACTCTATCACGTCACCATGCAGGCACCGGCGGAGTACCGCATAAATACGGAGTCGCTTAACCGGATGTACGTGCGTACTTCCGATGGCAGCATGGCACCGTTGAGCCAGTTTGTGCGCCTGACCAAGACCAACGGACCTTCCGACCTTACGCGCTTCAACCTTTTCAACGCCATCGCCATCAACGGTTCTCCGGTATCGGGCTACAGTTCCGGCCAGGTCATCAAGGCGATTGGCGAGACGGCACGTGAGGTGCTTCCCGCCACTTGCAGCTATGAGTTCGGAGGCTTGTCGCGCGAGGAGAGCAAGACCACCAACAATGCCGCATTGATATTCATCCTCTGCATGGTGCTGATATACCTGATACTTTGCGCCCTCTACGAAAGCGTGTTCATCCCCTTTGCCGTGCTACTGTCCGTGCCTTGCGGACTGATGGGCAGCTTCCTGTTCGCGTGGCTGTTCGGGCTGGAGAACAACATCTATATGCAGACCGGACTGATTATGATTATCGGACTGCTTGCCAAGACCGCCATCCTGCTGACCGAATATGCCGGCAAGCGGCGGTCGGAAGGCATGACTCTGTCACAGGCGGCATACAGCGCGGCAAAGGTTCGTCTGCGTCCCATCCTGATGACCGTCTTGTCGATGGTGTTCGGCCTTATTCCGCTGATGATGGCTCATGGCGTGGGTGCCAACGGCAGCCGCTCGCTCGCCACAGGCGTAATAGGCGGCATGATAGTGGGCACATTGGCGTTGCTGTTCCTCGTGCCGTCGCTGTTCATCACATTCCAATATATTCAAGAACAGGTTAAACGTAAATAAAATGAATAAGATAATCCTATCTATATTATCAACTCTGATGCTTACCGGCTGCGGCACATACAGCCGGTATCATCGGGCTGACCTCCCGACAGAGGGTCTGTACGGGGACATCCCGGAAAATGTTGATACAACAACCCTCGCATCCATTTCATGGCGGGAGATGTTTACAGATCGGGAACTCCAGTCTTTGATTGAGATCGGGCTTGAACGGAACACCGACCTCAACGTGGCGCGTTTGCGCGTTGAAGCGGCAGAGGCGGCTTTGATGACGGCCAAACTGTCCTATCTTCCGTCTTTGGGAATCAATGCCGAAGGTGGCATCAGCCGCTACGACGGGGCTACCGCAAAGACATACAATGTCGGAGCGAGTGCAAGTTGGGAGCTTGACATATTCGGCAAGCTTACGGCTGCGAAGCGTGGCGCGGTTGCCGCACTGCAAGGAAGCCGTGACTATCAGCAGGCCGTGCAGACACAGCTTGTCGCCACGATAGCAGACAGCTATTACACACTTGCTCATCTTGACGCGCAGATAGCGATAAACAACCGGACTTTGGAAAACTGGCGGGCTACCGTGCGCACGCTCGAGGCGTTGAAAAAGGTGGGCAAGGCAAATGAAGCCGGTGTGTTGCAGGCAAAGGCAAACGTGATGCAACTCGAATCATCGCAACTGGCTATATGCAAGAGTATCGCCGAAACGGAGAACGCCTTGTCTGCCATACTTGCCATGCCGTCACACGCGATTGAGCGGAGCGACTTGACCAAAGCCTCTTTCCCTGATACCATATCTGTCGGAGTTCCCATGCAGTTGCTTTCCAACCGCCCCGATGTGCGTCAGGCCGAAATGGAAGTGGCTCAGGCGTTTTACGCCACCCACGTAGCCCGCACAGCCTTCTACCCCAATATCACCCTTTCGGGCACATTGGGTTGGACTAACAATGGAGGTGGGGCGATTACCAATCCCGGGCAATGGCTACTCAATGCCATCGGTTCCCTGACGCAGCCATTGTTTAACCGGGGCGCGAATATCGCCAACTTGAAGATTGCCCAAACCAAACAGGAAGAAGCCAAATTATTATTCCAACAATCATTGCTGAACGCGGGGAAAGAGGTGAACGATGCCTTAACCGCATGGCAAACGGCTAAGTCGCAATATGAAATAAACACTCGGCAGGTTGAGACCTTGCGTGAAGCGGTGCGCAAGACGGAACTGCTGATGAGCCATTCCGGTACCACCTATTTGGAGATATTAACTGCCCAACAGTCACTTCTTGAAGCAGAACAATTGCAACTGCAAACCTCTTTTGAGCGCATACAGAGCATTATCAAACTTTATCATGCATTGGGAGGCGGTAGGAGTTAAGACCTAAAGTGTAAATGGATTTTATAAATATTGATATAGCCCTCAAACATAGTGCATACCTGTAACATTTGAGAAATTATCAAATATCTCTCATTAGATTATAGTGATATAGTTATTTGTACATAAGTGTGCTTTTTGAGAATATCTATGGCGTGATGACTTCCTTTTACAGGGAGCATTGCGCTATTTTCATATAAATTATTCATTAACAACATCCGAAGTATGGAGATAAATCCATTCATCCGAAAACTTATTCCTTTTTTTTACAGGGAAGTTTTCTACCCGGCCCGTAAATGGTGATGCAGGACTGAACCACCTGCGCCAACTGTTGCTGGAAGCGCACAGAGAGTATCAGGACTATGTAGCCACAGGCGTAATGACGCTGCGGGTGTTTGCCTTGCAGTTCCTCGACGGTCATCATTATGCCGAAAATGACAACGCTGCAGACAAGAACATCCACCGCAAGGCGTTGGGTGCAATCGGCATCCTCCTGTTGGAAAGAACCGACCTTGTCAAACAATTCTTCACCCGGTCTTCACTGGAAGCCCCAGATATAGATAAGGTGATATTCCTTGTCTATACGGAACGTCGTGATGACGGAAAGCAAAATCCGGGAACATCCGGAACCGCCTCTGCGAATCGGGTGCAGGAACAAAGACTCTCGTGTGCAATCCGAGCCGAGGACATGCCACTGCTTGCTGACTGCGCTAATGACTCCAGCTTCTTCCAAAAGAAAGTCACAGTCCAGGAAATGAACGGTCTGATGTACGGAACACTCACTACTCCATTGGTGGCACTAAATCTTATGGGCATCGCCTATTTTTTTGACTGTCTGAGTGCCATGAACCTTGTCAGCCGCTGCTGGCAGACTGTCCTTGAGCGTAGCGGTTCCATCCTGTTGCAAGGGAAGAATAAGCCGCAGACACGTTCCAATTTCTCGTCCGCGCTCAACCGTGCAAGGAGCAACGGCATCTTCAGCAACAAGAATGACATAGACATTCTGATGAAGCATATACGCGAGAAATATGTCCGATAGACGGCCAAAATCCTGAGTGACAGTGCTATTTTGAGTGATACTTTGCAAGTGTCACTCAAAATATTGCTTTCAATGCCCTGTCTCATTGTTACTTTGCAGCCGAAAGCTTTCAAGACACGGGGCGACGGCTCTGAAAGTTGAATCAAAAAGAACAAAGTAACAATGAATGAACAACAGATTATTACAGATACCCAATGGGGAGAACGGTGTTCCGTCAAGCTCGACAAGTTGCTGTTCAGTACTTTACAAAAGCTGCAAATCCCGACAATTATATTTATCAATAAGATTGACCGTGCCGGTGTGAATTTGGAGCGTTTGTATATGGATATAAAAACAAATCTGTCGCAAGATGTCCTGTTTATGCAAACTGTTGTCGATGGATCGGTTTATCCGGTTTGCTCCCAAACATATATAAAGGAAGAATACAAAGAATTTGTATGCAACCATGACGACGATATATTAGAACGATATTTGGCGGATAGCGAAA
>NZ_JACOOB010000034.1:0-6732 GCF_014287315.1 Bacteroides sp. NSJ-39
TTGCAGCACCATCCCGTACGTAATCTGTCAGAAGAAAAAAGAGAGATTGCCGCCTACGTCAGCAAGGCTCTGTCTTTCGTAAGAAAGATGCAGAAATTCCTTGCCACGCCCCAAGTGCCACCACTAATATCCGCCAACAACGCAACAGAAACCACCGCCAGCCTTCTTCAATGGACGGGCAATGCCATCGACCTCGTGGAACTTATCTACGGCATAGACGTGATGGGCTGCATCAACAACGGCAATATGCCGCTCAAACAGCTCGCCCCACTTCTCTATAAGATATTCGGGGTTGATTCTAAAGACTGCTACCGCTTCTACACTGATATCAAACGCCGGAAGAACGAAAGCCGCACCTATTTCATTGACAGGATGCAGGAAAAACTGAACGAGAGAATGTTGCGTGATGAGGAGTTGGAGCGGATGAGAAAATAAAAAAATATCCATTACATATGAGAAGACAGGAATACTCGTATCCTGTCTTTTTATTTTCATTTAATTATATATTAATTAGCACAATATATGTGAGTTTTTCATTCCTATAAGGACAAATTTCAGAAACGTATGTCTGGTAAATTATTGAGTCATCATAGTATGAACATATATCATTACTAAAAACAATGAAACAACTTCCATAAGATTGTGGTTGTAAAAATCGCCATTTAATAGCCCGTTTTTTTTGTAAAATTCGCCAATTAAAAAAATATGATTATCTTTGCATTATATTTTATAAGGTATGGAAACAGTAAATAGAATACTTCAAGAGAAGATTACAGCACGAATCGCGCCCAATAAAGCAGTACTGATTTTTGGTGCTCGCCGTGTTGGTAAAACGGTAATGATGCGTAAAATTGTGGACAACTATTCAGGTAGGACGATGATGCTCAACGGCGAAGACTACGACACATTAGCACTATTGGAGAATCGCTCAATAGCCAATTATCGGCATTTATTGGATGGTATTGATTTGCTGGCTATTGATGAGGCACAGAACATACCACAAATCGGTAGTATTCTGAAGTTGATAGTTGATGAAATACCGGGAATAAGTGTCTTGGCAAGTGGTTCTTCGTCATTCGATTTGCTGAATAAGACTGGTGAACCGTTGGTCGGCCGCAGTACGCAATTTCTCCTTACACCATTCTCGCAACGGGAAATCGCACAGACGGAAACGGCACTTGAAACCCGCCAGAACCTCGAAGCGCGCTTGATTTACGGTTCCTATCCCGAAGTAGTAATGATGGAGAACTATGAACGTAAAACAGACTACCTACGTGATATTGTCGGTGCATACCTGCTTAAAGATATCTTAGCAATTGACGGCTTAAAAAATTCGAGCAAGATGCGCGATCTACTGCGATTGATAGCTTTTCAGTTGGGCAGCGAAGTTTCTTACGAAGAGTTAGGTAAACAACTCGGCATGAGCAAGACGACCGTTGAAAAATACCTCGACCTATTGGAAAAGGTCTTCGTTATCTATCGTCTGGGGGCTTATTCGCGTAACCTACGCAAGGAGGTTACAAAAGCTGGCAAGTGGTACTTCTACGACAACGGCATTCGCAATGCCATTATCGGGGCTTTCTCACCGCTGGCCATTCGGCAGGATGTCGGTGCGCTGTGGGAGAACTACATCATCGGAGAGCGGCGCAAAGCGAACTTCAATGAGGGACTGCACAGGGAGTTCTATTTCTGGCGCACCTACGACAAACAGGAAATCGACCTGATTGAGGAGAGTGCCGACAGTCTTACCGCCTTGGAGTTCAAGTGGGGAAATAAAATGCCGGCCGCACCGAAAGCCTTCCAAGAAGCCTATCCCTATGCCGAGTTTCATGTGGTAAATCGGGAGAATTATTTGGAGTTCGTATAATCAATAAATTACGTATATGGAAACAAAACTACAATCCAAACAGCAATATCCGCGGTTTATCCAAAATAAACCGTGTGGTATTGACAAATTCGATGGAGGTTCGCAAGAAAGGTTGGCAAAAACTATTGCTCGCCATTTTTGTCAGAATGATTCATTGGATGAGGAATGTACTTTACCTCGAATTATCGGCATCGAAGGTATTTGGGGATCTGGAAAATCCAACGTGGTTAAAATGTTGGAACGTGAATTATCAGACGACTATTACTTTTTTGAGTATGACGCATGGGGACATCAAGAGGACTTGCAACGCCGCTCTATATTGGAATTGCTTACAAGCAAACTTATTGATGATGGTATCCTATCTGGAAATGCAACAATAAAAGTCAAAGGTGGAGGTACGAAAACCGTATCATGGTCTGAAAAGCTGAAATATTTATTAGCCCGTAAAACGGAGACCGTAACCGAAAAATATCCCCTTATCAGTAATGGTATGGTTGCGGCATTTTTGGTTGCAGTTTTAACTCCGATATTTACATTTATTGCGTATGCAGTAAAACCTACACCCACAACATGGTGGTTTTCTTTATTGTCTATTATCATAGCTGCACTGCCAGTTCTTATTGCATTGTGCGTTTGGAAATGGGCATATAGCAAAGATCATAAATATGGATGGAGTTATATGTTAGCTATTTATCAAGATAAAGTCGAAAAGGACGTTTGCTATGAGACTTTGAGCGAAGACGAACCAACGGTTTACGAGTTCAAAACATGGATGCAAGACATTTCTGATTTTATCAAGGAAAAAGGACAACGTAAATTAGTCCTTGTTTTTGACAACATGGATCGTCTCCCCGCTGAAAAAGTAAAAGAATTATGGTCTTCTATCCATACGTTCTTCGCCGATAGCGGTTTTGAAAATGTTTGGGCTGTTATTCCTTTCGATGAAACACATTTAGCTTGTGCATTCGGAGATGAGACCGACGAACAAACGAAACAACTGACCAAGTATTTTATCAATAAAACTTTCCCTATTGTTTATCGTGTTGCTCCTCCTGTTATTACCGACTATCGAAGTATATTCAACAAACTGTTTGTTGAAGCATTTGGAGAAACAGAAAATGAAGCGAAAGAAACTATAAATCGGATATTCAGATTGGTAAATCCTAATGCCAATGTTAGGGAAATTATATCATATATCAATGAGATGGTCGCTCTTAAACAAGAGTGGTGTAACGAAATTTTGATGATAAACATAGCATTGTTCTGTTTGAAGAAGACGGATATTCTGGCAAATCCAGTAGAACAAATATTGTCCGGCGACTATCTGAATGGCATTCAAACAATAATTAACAATGATCTGCAAACACAACGCGAAATTGCAGCTTTGGTATATGGTGTCGATGTTGAAGATGCTCGACAAATTCCATTGAAAAAATATATTGAAGGCTGCATCAACGGAGAAGAAGACCACGACATAAATCAATATGCAGAGACTAATAAACAATTTGACACTGTATTAGAAGAAGTTATACAATGTATGGACAATGCGCTATCGATAAGATTATACATTGTTTGCATAAATTAACTCGAAAGAGCGATGTTATTCTGCGTGTATGGCAAAGAATAGCACAATTGAAATTAAAAGAATCCATAGAGAAGCAGGTGTTCCCTGTCGAATACCAAGAACTGCTGTTGCATTTAGACACGGAAAGCCAAAACCATGTGATTGCTCAATTATATAAGAAGATAGTTCGGTTCAATGACTTCAATGGCGGCGACTATTTCAAAACGTTAGATGCAATAGACAGGTTTATTGCGCAAAATAAGTTGGCGTGCGATTTTACGTCATTGATTGAAGCAAAAACAGTCAAGCCAAATACATTTATCGATTATATTCAAGCTGCAAATGCAACAGATGCTGCCTATCGGGATAACGCGACAACTAAAGCATATAAATATTATCAAGTAGCAACAAATTCGGAGGCGCTCGATAATTATTTGGCAAACTTACTACCCGATAATTTCGACCATGCAGATATTGTAAAAACGTTAAAAGATAATTCTACCTATACGTTTCCAACGCTTTTGCAAGCGATCACGAATTGCATTGATGAACAGAATGTAAATAAAGATAATATAGGGGCTATATTTACAACCTATCGTTTATTGGCATCTGACGAAGAAAGACCTTTACCTGTAACGTTAGATTCAACCTACATAAATCAGTTGCATTCTGAATTAGAAACTGATGGCCGAAACATTAAAGAGTCTGGATATTACGATTTAGTCGCCATGCAATTGGCACATGGTCATTCCGTTTCCTTAATAGAGGGTGGAGATATAAAATATGTTGCAGAACTCATGGACTATTATGTGGATCATGGAGACTTATTAGTAAATAGTGTGGGATGGAATATACCGCTATTAAATGAAACACTACAATACATGGTAAATCATAAACTTGGCTATAAATTATTGCTCTCAGACATATTGCCCCAATTTGAAGATATTAAGAACAGAATAGGTGTAACGGATGAGGTATTTATCGAGCATTTAGCAGAGTGGAATACCGATTTGGATAAGTATATCACTAAGAACAATATTAAAGATGTAATTCCTGACGCATCTTTTTACGATTTGACCACTAAAATAAGCAATGTCCTGACCGATCATATCAATAAAATAGCGTTCGAAGCGTTGTCTGAAATAAGTGTTGATACATTATACGCCCAAAGAACAGCACATACATCATATTATTGGTTTGTCGCAATAAAACATTTACTGGCTAAAATCAAATCCTTGCCAGATAACTTGACTGAATTTGGCAAAAAGATTCTGATGGATATTGCTTCTGGAACTCAAAGTTTGAATCCTTTCCCTAATTGTTTCAAGAATATAGTTGAAAGATTGGATAAACGAAAAATTAAATCGACAGTTACCGATATAAGAAATGATTTCTGCATCGGTAAAAAGACTATCAATGCAATAAAGTTTCAATTTTTCGAAACATGGCTTAGATCGCATGGTAATTTGAAAAGTCAAGCTGGAGACGTTATTGATAAAATAGTGAAACCTGTAATTTCCGATGGGGCATGCCGTTCATTGATTCTGCAAAACAAAGATTTTTATATGGATTTAATAAATACAGCAGGGGATGATGCTTATGAATTGAAAAAGAGTCTCCGAAACCTCATACAAAAAGATTCAGATCCGCAATTGGTTAAATTTGTCAATTCGATAGATTCAGTACCTGAGGTTGAAACCGCGTAAGTATTTGTCTAACAAGTCCGAATTTTACGATTTTACCCGTCAGAACTGAAGTGCCCCCCAAAAAAATTGTATCCAACTTTTGGGGGTCACTTCAAACTTCGATAGGGATAATTTTCAATTTTGGGGACTTGTTAGACAGTCTCATTATCTGGTAGCAGTTTACACAGCACCGGATCGTTTTTGATACGCTCCAGTTCCTCCTGCACAATCTGCTTCACCTCTTCCTTGATGCGCCGGTAGTTCGCCTGCACCGTTTCCTTCATGCGGTCGTTGCCGTCCTCGTCCGTGAAGTTTGTAATGACGGGAATTTTCTTGTAGGCACTTTCTTCCCGTTTCACCTTTTCGGCATCCACCACAATCTCGCAATGAAAAATCTTCTGCTCGATACGCTCGTTGAAGTTGTCGGATACAGAACCGACAAACATTCCCTGCGTAAGCCCGGAAATCTTACTCGGTGGAATGAGCGCGTCCATCTGCGTGTTGATGGAGGTGGAAACATCCTGCCGGTTGATGGAGATGGACTGCCGTTTCTGCAACACCTTACCGAACCGCTCGGAGAGCGTCTTGGCTGTTTCCCCCACCACCTGACCGGAGAAAATATTGCCGACAGTGTTCATCACCACTTTCGCCTCTTTGTCCCCGTAGTCACGCACTAACTGGCTGAAATCCTGAAAGCCCAGACACACGGCAACCTTGTTGCTTCGGGCGGTAGCTATAAGATTGTCCAACCCTTTGAAGTATATTGTGGGCAACTCGTCGATGATGACCGATGACTTCAGCATCCCCTTCTTGTTGATGAGCTTCACGATACGGGAATTATACAGACCGAGTGCCGCACCGTAGATATTCTGACGGTCGGGATTGTTACCCACGCAGAGGATTTTCGGCTCTTCGGGATTGTTGATGTCCAGCGTAAACTCGCTGTCTGACATCACCCAGTAGAGCTGCGGTGAAATCATCCTCGAAAGCGGGATTTTTGCCGACGCTATCTGACCCATGAGCTGCTCCGCAGCCCCTCCAAGCCACGCATCCATGAACGGCGAAAGGTAGTTCTCCAGCTCCGGATAAGAGGTCAGTATCGGAAATATATCCTCGTAACGGCGGTTCAGAAACTCGATAGCATGGGGAAACGTGCAAAACTTCCCGTTCTGATAGATTTTGAGATACCAGATAATACTGGCAAACAGAATGATAGGTGACTCCACGAAGAAGTCGCCCTGCTTTTGCACCCACGTTTTATTGAGGTTGAGCATTATTGTGTAGGCACTCTCATAGGCATCCGTAATATCTTCCATAAAATCCGGGTGAATGGGATTGCACCGATGAGAGCGTCGCGGGTCGTCGAAGTTGATCACATAGAACTTCGGCTTTACCTTGTAGCCGTCCGGGTGGTTCAGCAAATGGTTGTAGGCAATAGTAGATAGGTCGGGATACTTGAAATCGTAGATGTATTGACTAAAGCCCTTTTCAATCTGTTGGTCGGGTAGGTCAGCTCCCTTTCGGGAGCTTTCCCCCCTAAGAACCGTACATGAGAGTTTCCCCTCATACGGCTCAAGCAATTCTAAATTTCTATATAGAAACCGGCTCATTATTTC
>NZ_JACOOB010000035.1:0-1885 GCF_014287315.1 Bacteroides sp. NSJ-39
TGTTGTCGATGGATCGGTTTATCCGGTTTGCTCCCAAACATATATAAAGGAAGAATACAAAGAATTTGTATGCAACCATGACGACAATATATTAGAACGATATTTGGCGGATAGCGAAATTTCACCGGCTGATTATTGGAATACGATAATCGCTCTTGTGGCAAAAGCCAAAGTCTATCCGGTGCTACATGGATCAGCAATGTTCAATATCGGTATCAATGAGTTGTTGGACGCCATCACTTCTTTTATACTTCCTCCGGCATCGGTCTCAAACAGACTTTCATCTTATCTTTATAAGATAGAGCATGACCCCAAAGGACATAAAAGAAGTTTTCTAAAAATAATTGACGGAAGTCTGAGACTTCGAGACGTTGTAAGAATCAACGATTCGGAAAAATTCATCAAGATTAAAAATCTAAAAACTATCAATCAGGGCAGAGAGATAAATGTTGATGAAGTGGGCGCCAATGATATCGCGATTGTAGAGGATATGGATGATTTTCGAATCGGAAATTATTTAGGTGCTGAACCTTGTTTGATTCAAGGATTATCGCATCAGCATCCCGCTCTCAAATCCTCCGTCCGGCCAGACAGGCCCGAAGAGAGAAGCAAGGTGATATCCGCTCTGAATACATTGTGGATTGAAGACCCGTCTTTGTCCTTTTCCATAAACTCATATAGTGATGAATTGGAAATCTCGTTATATGGTTTAACCCAAAAGGAAATCATACAGACATTGCTGGAAGAACGATTTTCCGTAAAGGTCCATTTTGATGAGATCAAGACTATATACAAAGAACGACCTGTAAAAAAGGTCAATAAGATTATTCAGATCGAAGTGCCGCCCAACCCTTATTGGGCCACAATAGGGCTGACTCTTGAACCCTTACCGTTAGGGACAGGGTTGCAAATCGAAAGTGACATCTCCTATGGTTATCTGAACCATTCTTTTCAAAATGCCGTTTTTGAAGGGATTCGTATGTCTTGCCAATCCGGGTTACATGGATGGGAAGTGACTGATCTGAAAGTAACTTTTACTCAAGCCGAGTATTATAGCCCGGTAAGTACACCTGCTGATTTCAGACAGCTGACCCCTTATGTCTTCAGGCTGGCCTTGCAACAGTCAGGTGTGGACATTCTCGAACCGATGCTCTATTTTGAGTTGCAGATACCCCAAGCGGCAAGTTCCAAAGCTATTACAGATTTGCAAAAAATGATGTCTGAGATTGAAGACATCAGTTGCAATAATGAGTGGTGTCATATTAAAGGGAAAGTTCCATTAAATACAAGTAAAGACTATGCATCAGAAGTAAGTTCATACACTAAGGGCTTAGGCATTTTTATGGTTAAGCCATGCGGGTATCAAATAACAAAAGGCGGTTATTCTGATAATATCCGCATGAACGAAAAAGATAAACTTTTATTCATGTTCCAAAAATCAATGTCATCAAAATAATGGAGCGGTCAGGAAATTTCTATAAGGCAATACAGTTGGGATATATACTTATCTCCATTCTTATCGGATGTATGGCATATAATAGCCTCTATGAATGGCAGGAGATAGAAGCATTAGAACTTGGCAATAAAAAAATAGACGAGCTCCGAAAAGAAATAAACAATATCAATATTCAAATGATAAAATTTTCTCTATTGGGTGAAACAATACTGGAATGGAACGATAAAGATATCGAGCATTACCATGCACGGCGTATGGCAATGGACAGTATGCTTTGCCGTTTCAAGGCCACCTATCCAGCAGAGCGCATCGATAGTGTGCGCAGTCTTTTAGAGGATAAGGAACGACAGATGTTCCAGATAGTCCGGTTAATGGATGAACAACAATCTATTAACAAGAAGATAGCCAATCAAATTCCGGTTATTGTGC
>NZ_JACOOB010000036.1:0-1655 GCF_014287315.1 Bacteroides sp. NSJ-39
CTTAACACTTTGCTTGACTTCTTCCGCCTGGACAACGGCAAGGAACAGCCCCGTCTGTCACCCTGCCGGATTTCAGCAATCACGCACACACTTGAAACGGAGTTCATGCCTGTTGCCGTGAACAAAGGGCTGTCCTTGTCCGTGAAGACTGGACACGATGCCATTGTATTGACCGACAAAGAGCGAATAATACAAATCGGGAATAACCTGCTGTCAAACGCTGTCAAGTTCACAGAAGAAGGCGGTGTTTCTTTGATTACTGAATATGATAATGGAGTTCTGACACTGGTCGTTGAAGATACAGGTACAGGCATGACAGAAGAGGAACAGAAACAAGCGTTCGGTGCGTTTGAACGTCTATCAAATGCCGCCGCAAAGGAGGGTTTCGGGCTTGGGCTTGCCATAATGCGTAATATTGTGTCGATGCTTGGCGGAACAATCCGTTTAGACAGCAAGAAAGGGAAAGGCAGTCGTTTCACAGTTGAAATTTCTATGCAGGAAGCTGAAGAACAGCTTGGATATACAAGCAATACACCTGTTTATCATAACAATAAATTCCATGATGTTGTCGCCATTGACAATGATGAGGTATTACTTCTGATGCTGAAAGAGATGTATTCCCAAGAAGGAATACACTGCGACACTTGCACCGATGCTGCGGCACTGATGGAAATGATACGCCAGAAAGAATACAGCCTGTTGCTGACAGACTTGAATATGCCCGATATAAACGGTTTCGAATTGCTGGAACTGTTGCGTTCGTCCAACGTGGGCAATTCACCAACAATCCCGGTGGTTGTGGCAACCGCTTCGGGCAGTTGTAACAAAGGGGAACTATTGGCAAAAGGCTTTGCCGGATGCCTGTTCAAACCGTTCTCCATATCGGAACTGATGGAGGTTTCCGACAGGTGTGCCATAAAAGCGACACCGGACGGGAAACCGGACTTTTCCGCCTTATTGTCCTATGGCAATGAAGCCGTCATGCTGGAAAAGTTGATAACTGAAACAGAAAAGGAAATGCAGGCGGTACGGGATGCAGCAAAAGAAAAAGACCTGCAAAAGCTGGATTCCCTGATCCACCACCTGCGCAGTTCGTGGGAGGTGCTCCGTGCCGACCAACCGCTGAATGTACTTTACGGATTGCTTCGTGGCGATGCTCTCCCGGATGGTGAAGCGTTAAGCCATGCCGTGACTGCCGTGCTGGATAAGGGAGTGGAAATAATACGGTTGGCAGAAGAGGAAAGGAGAAAATACGAAGATGGATAAGACAAAAATAATTGTGGTGGAAGACAACATCGTGTATTGCGAATATGTCTGCAATATGCTGTCACGGGAGGGCTACCGCAATATGAAGGCTTACCACCTCTCAACCGCGAAGAAACATCTGCAACAGGCAACAGATAATGATATCGTGGTTGCCGACCTGCGTCTGCCTGACGGCAGTGGCATAGACCTTTTGTGCTGGATGCGAAAGGAGGGAAAGATGCAGCCCTTCATCATTATGACCGACTACGCCGAAGTTAATACCGCCGTGGAAAGCATGAAACTCGGCTCGATAGACTATATTCCCAAACAGCTTGTGGAGGATAAACTTGTCCCCCTGATCCGTTCCATACTGAAAGAACGTCAGGCAGGACAACGCCGTATGCCTGTAT
>NZ_JACOOB010000037.1:0-1626 GCF_014287315.1 Bacteroides sp. NSJ-39
ACATTCATGCCGCTGGCAGAGTTCTTCCGTGATATGGCAAACAGAGAGCTGGAGTGTAGCGTGAGCGGGTTCAGTTCCGAAGCACGTAAAGCGTTGCTGACACACGCATGGCCGGGCAACGTGCGGGAACTTCGGCAGAAAGTTATGGGTGCTGTATTGCAGGCGCAGGAAGGTGTTGTCATGAAAGAGCATCTGGAACTTGCCGTGACGAAACCGACCTCTACTGTCAGCTTCGCCTTGCGCAATGACGCGGAGGATAAGGAGCGGATATTGCGTGCGTTGAAACAGGCAAACGGCAACCGGAGTGTCGCCGCAGAACTGCTCGGCATAGGCAGGACAACACTATACAACAAACTTGAAGAGTATGGACTTAAATATAAATTCAAGCAATCATAGCCCGTAATTCACTGAATTTGGCTATCTTTGCATAACATTTGAGAAAAACGGCGATTGGCAGGAGCTTTTCGCCGCCAACATATAGGATAAGACCGCAAGGCGTTTCAAGCGAAAATCTGGTAAATTGGAACTACGGAGACGATTGCGTGATGCTTATGCTATGCTTACGCATAGCGTGCATTCACGTACTCTCCGTAAAGGCTTTACCAGAGCCATCGCTTGAAGGTAGTGTGAATTGCACGCTACTTTTTTACCCTTGCCTAACGAAAGGAAACGATTATGGGTAAAGTTCAGATTCTCGCCGTACTGACGATGGACGGATGTCTTTCTTCAGAGTTATATGATAAAGCACATCAGGATTTGTGCCTTGACCGTTGCGGTCTTGATGAAATCAGGAAGAAAGCCTTTTACCGTGTGACACCGGACTATTCCATTTCAATGCTGCACGAATGGAGAAAAGACTGCACAAACATCCGTTACCTCGCGGAAGCCACACCGGACACGGCAGACTATATAAACGGACTGCTGCGGATGCACGCTGTGGATGAAATCATACTATACACCGTTCCTTTCATATCCGGAAGCGGACGACATTTTTTTAAGTCGGCTCTGCCAGAGCAACACTGGACGCTTTCCTCTTTGAAAAGCTATCCCAACGGTGTATGTCGCATTATCTATATCCTTGATAAAAAAGCAAGATAGCCAAAATGTGCGGCAAGCATACATTTCTATTTTCAGGAATAGAATAAATGTTCTGATTACAAACAATTTAAGTCGGAGATTATTTGTCCTTGTGAAAAAATACTGAATTTTACACCTCTGAAATCCAGCACTTTGTAAAATTGAGTGTTGGATTTTTTATTTTCTGCCGCGTTTTTTGCCAATTATATTCATGTGCGCACGCAGAAAACAAAGTGTAATTTTCAAAATTGACAGAACCATGAATTATTTCTTGCTGGCGGAAACCGATTTTTTCCGCTTGATAAACGAAGCCGGCGACTGCAATATGGAAACGGCATACACGGCTTTCGCCACCCAAGTGATCGAACTGTGCAACGGCGGCATGGACATGAACCTTACCGTCATCGCGCTTGCCTACATCGAAATCGAGTTGCAGCACCATCCCGTACGTAATCTGTCAGAAGAAAAAAGAGAGATTGCCGCCTACGTCAGCAAGGCTCTGTCTTTCGTAAGAAAGATGCAGAAATTCCTTGCCACGCCCCAAGTGCC
>NZ_JACOOB010000038.1:0-5957 GCF_014287315.1 Bacteroides sp. NSJ-39
TTATCACTATTGGTGCATCTGTCCGTAGGCTACCGTTGACGGAACAACGGGTTCAATCATTCAATTCCAGCTCGTGGATTAGAATTTTGAACAATTATTTACGCAACTTCGTGTCGCACCTTGATAAAATTGTTTACAACGGCGTATGACTTTCCGCTGCCCGGCGTACCCAACACGATGGACGCACGGAAGGGATTAACTACATTGATCCAACCGTTGTTCCAGCGTTTCCTGTAATAGAAACGTGTCGGCAGATTGACCGAATACTCGCTTTCGATGAGCCTTGTTTCCTGCATGAAACTCTCGTTCTCGTTGTTGAAAACATCCTCCATCAGATTGTGTTTCAACAGACGGCTCATCCACAGACCGCCCATCAAAAGGCAGACATAGCCCGTACCGATGGTAAGGATATACAGCCCCGTCACCGCTTCAACCGGCAGCGGCAGAGCCAGTATCCACCAGTTCAGGAAAAACAGCACGAACCCGGCGGCGAGTGTCGTCCAGATTTTACGCCATGTGATTTTCTCGCCCTTGACACCTTTCGTTCCTAAGCACGACAGCGCAAGCAACAGGACGGCGAACAGCTTCGTGTACAGAATGGAACGGAACAGCCCCGCCGTGCGGTCGAAGTTCATCAGGATTTTATCCACCACACCGATGTTCACGCCCCACAGCCGGATGGCTTCGTAACAAAACCAGTACACGTTCATGACCACCAAAATGATACTCACGGCACGCAGAAAATCCATGATTTTCGCCAATGCCCTCAAATCGTCTTCTTGTTGTGACATACATTGATTTTTAATTGTTGATACTCTGATTACATACCCAAGCCCTTGCGCTTTTTCTTCTTTTTGCGCTTCATCGCCCGGATGAAAGCCTCTTCCTCGGCATCGGTCGCCGGACCTTCGGGAGTGAGCAAGCCCATTCCGCCCGATACGTCTGCACCGTTGTATGCGGTCTGCCCGTGTGCCTTGTCCACGGCATCCACCGGGATGGAGAGCGGTATCGGCGGTTGTCCGGCGTATGGCAGGGTGAAGTGTTCCTGCAAGGTATTCGCCGAAAGTTCCTTGCCCATACGCGAACCGTTCAGCACGCATCCTGTGCGGTGGTCGATGAAGGTAGCCCCGTAGATGCGCCCTTCCTCCGTGTAGCGCAACACGGTGTCGATGCCCTTCTCTTTGAGTTGGGACACAAATTTGTCCTTGTCATAAGTGCCTTGCAGCACGGAAAGAACGGTGCGTTTCGTCATGTCGGCGAGTTTCCTGTCCTTGATCTCCAGCTTGGAACGGGCAAACTTATTCTGTACGGCTTCATAGCCGACGTACTTCCTGAAAAGCGAGGACTTGAACGGGTTGCCCACCTTGTCGCCCTTGTCGTCCGTGACGGAATAGACCAGCCCGTGATACTCCCGTCCGCGCACGTTGCCCCTCGCTTCCTCCACCGTCAGGTTATAGATGGAAAGGAGCGCACGGTATTCGCCCATCGTCTGGAAACGGTACTGCCCGTTCAGAGCTTTTAGGGTGTTACCTACCTGCTTCTTCACCTCACCTGCCGATGCGTCCACCTTGCTTAGCGGCGTGTCAAGGCGTCGGTTCCTGCGCTCCGCATCGTGCAGACCATATTTCTTTTCCAGCTCACGGGTAATCTGCTTGCTACGATAGTAGTTGTTCCGGTCACTGATACATTGCCCGTTCTCGTCCACCCGCACCGTCACTATGTGCAGGTGGTGGCGGTCGATGTCCTCGTGCTTAAAAACAAGATAAGGCTGGTTGCCGAAACCGAGTTTTTCCAGATACTCGCGGGCTATATCCTGCAATTCCGCATCGGTCAACACATCCTCCGGATGCGGGTTGAGCGAAATATGCACCACCGGCTTCTCCACCTTCATCTGTGGCGGCATGAAGGTGAGAAAACCCTCCATCGCCTTGTTGATGTCCACCTTTCCCGAACCGTCATTGTAGATGCGGTTGGTCGTAAGCAACCGCCCCTGCGCCTCGTTAATCTTCTCCCCGTTATAGGCAATCGCGCCGTACAACGAGTTTCCTACACTGATTTTTGCGACCATTTCGCCTCCATTTCCCTTGAAAGTTCCACAATCCGACGGCTCAGTTTCACGAGTTCGACGGTGTATTGCTCCAGTTTATAGAGCAACGCCATCGCCTTTTTCTCGGAAAAATGCAGTCTCAGTTCCTTCACTACCTGGTTGTAATTCGTACCCACGGCGCGGAACTGCGCATGAAAATCCGACAGCTTGGTGTAATAGTCCACCAGCGTCTTGTCCACCTTCAGCACCTTGAACGGTTGCCCGAAGAAGTGCGCCTTGAGGAAAACCGACCGTGCATAGACACCCGATTTTCCGAACATGGCGAGGAAACGGTTGTGTTCCTCCTCGTTGAAACGGACGGTGTACCGGTACACCGCCGGATCAAGTTTGGGATTTCTCCCTGCTTTGCTTTTCCTTTTCTCTTTCATATTACTTTGGATTTAGCGGATTGACGGCATAAGCCGCCGCTTCGGGTCACAGCACCGCAGTTCTGAAAGGCTTCCCGACTTCGGAGGGAAAGCCCGCCCCCTGCAAAGGCAAGGCGTTTTCCGGGATGCTCAAAATATTTTGAGCGGCTGAAAACATACCTTGCTATGTTCAGGTGAACATAAAAATCCGTCAGGGGACGGATTAGGAAAATACCTTTCAGGACTCCGGGCCGCGCACCATCGGCGAACCCTGCTGTCCGGGGGCAAAGTTACGCCCTTAAAACGGTATCGTACAGATGCTTGACCCGGTCAATGACTGCCAACCGGCGCAACGTGCTGCCACTTGCCGGAGAAGTGATACAGGTTCCAAAATATACTTGTTTATTTGCAGCATGATTCAAGAAACGAACGATTTGAAAATATGAGAAAAGGAACATTCAAATACCCGGACAACCGCTTCGGCGGATACTTGCCGAAGCGGATACCCGAACCGTCGGAACCCCGGTTATCCGACAATCCGGTGAAGTACAGATTCAATGACTTCATGACGCAGTGTCGTCATTCATCACTTGTTCGCCGCACCGCTTCACCACAGAACCGGATACGCGATGACCCGCCCGTGTGTCTGTTCACTGAAGCGGATAATGTAGCAACCAAATCCGCATATAAATAGAAAAAGAAATCTTCAACAATTAAAATAAATGGAACTATGAGTAAGGAAATCTTCGTTGCATTCGCAACACAGAAAGGTGGCATCGGCAAATCCACTGTCACGGCACTTGCCGCCAGCTACCTGCACAACGTGAAAGGCTACAATGTCGCCGTCGTGGACTGCGACGACCCGCAGCACAGCATCCACGGGCTGCGCGAACACGAAATGGGGCTTATCGACAGCAGCACCTACTTCAAGGCTCTCGCCTGCGACCATTTCCGCCGGATCAAAAAGAACTCCTACACCATCGTCAAGAGCAATGCGGTGAACGCCCTCGACGATGCCGAGAGGATGATTGCCACTGAGGACGTGAAACCCGACGTGGTGTTCTTCGACATGCCCGGCACACTCCGTAGTAACGGCGTGATAAAGACGCTCTCGCAGATGGACTACATTTTCACTCCGCTGAGTGCCGACCGCTTTGTCGTGGAGAGTACCCTGAAATTCGTCACGATGTTCCGCGACAGGCTGATGACTACCGGACAGGCGAAAACAAAGGGGCTGCATCTGTTCTGGACAATGGTGGACGGCAGGGAGAGGAACGACTTGTACGGCATCTACGAGGAAGTGATAGCCGAAATGGGCTTTCCGGTACTTTCCACCCGCTTGCCCGACAGCAAGAAGTTCCGCCGTGACCTTTCGGAAGAGCGCAAGAGCGTTTTCCGCTCCACCATCTTCCCGATGGACACGGCACTGCTGAAAGGGAGTGGCATCCGGGAGTTTTCCGAAGAGATAAGCGACATCATCAGACCGCAGTGAGCATGGGCAGCAGGAAAGTGAACACGGAAGGCATCGACGAGGAACTGCTGTTAGCCTCCATCGGGCGGCGCACACAGGACGGGACACTGCGCCCCGCACAGGAAGTACCCGCAGCTGCACCGACCGAAGAGGACACCGCCGCACCGGAACCATCTCCTGTGCAACCCGTAACACGGGAAAAAGCGCAGAGAGAAAGTGGACGCCGGAAAAGGCAGGACGAGGACTACAACGAGCTGTTCCTGCGCCGCAACGAGATAAAGACCCGCCAATGTGTCTATATCAGCCGTGACGTCCACGGCAAGATCCTCAGAATCGTGAACGACATCGCCGGAGGGGAAATCTCAGTAGGCGGATATGTGGATACCGTGCTGCGCCAGCATCTGGAACAGCACAAGGAGAGAATCAACGAACTGTACAAGAAACAACGTGAAGATCTGATTTGAAAATGGAAAAAGAAATGACACCGAATGAAAAAAGACCACAGCAAGACTGCGGAGGTATGTTTGCCCAAGTGCAGGCGAGTGTGGAAATCCTGTCGCCTGTCCCGGTAAGCGGCAAATGCAGTGAGAAGGACTATGAACGCCTGTTCATCCGCGACCCGGAAGTAAAGGCACGTGAGGGGAAGATGGCGTATGTGCGCCCGGAGTACCACGAGCGTATCATGCGTATCACCCGTGTAATCGGGCATGACCGGCTTACGCTGTCCGCTTACATCGACCATGTGCTGACGCACCACTTCAACCAGTGCGAGGATGCGATAAAGAGCCTTTATGCCCGAAATTATAATACAGTATTCTAACCAAAAGCGGAAGGATATGAATTACACAATCAGCATGACAGACATTCTGCTGGCGGTATCGGTCGGCTGCAACCTCTGGTTCCTGTTCCTGCTCCTTTACGAGCGCATCATGGACACGCGGATTGTCCGCTTCTTCAAGGGCATTGTCGGATTATGGCGGTCACTGGACGGGAATGAGACTAAACGCATAGCGGCACGCGAGGAAGTCCCTGCGGAAAAGGCGGACATCATCGGCAAGAGCCGTTTCAGGATGGCATCCACCCGGACAACCGCTGCCATACCGACGCAAGAAGCCGCCACTATGGAAAAAGGCATTGAGCTGTCGGAGGAAGAGGCTACTTTTGACGACGGAAAAACGGGAAACGCATCCCGCCCGGCACAAGTCCCGGAGGAAAAACTCGATGAGACCTTCACGAGCATACCGCCGGAGGAACTGGGATACGGGGACGACGAACCGGAAGAGGACGCCTCGGACACGCCACGGGCTTCGGGCAGCAGCTTTGACGAGATCGACGACGCCTGCAAGACCGCCAAGAACCCGGACGCGACACAGGCGGAACGTGAAAAGGCGGCGAAGGTGTTCACCGACATGGAAGGCACGGAGCTGTACGAGAAAATGATGGAAGGCTCTTCGGAGATAGGCATCCGCATCAAGGGGCTTATCGAGATTCGGCTGAAGAAATCTGAAAAGGAGTTCGTCGTGCCGGACAACATCGAGGAGTTCGACATTCGCAACTATGTATGACAACAATAAAAGAAATGAACATGAAAGAATGACATCAACCCACGCGGCGAGGAAACGCAAGGCGCATCCCCATCCGCAACGGACACGCCCACGTCCGTGGAAACAAACGGGCATCCACTAAAACCAAAGTAAAGTAACAGAGTACCAACCGCCCGACAAAGGACTATCCACCCTTTCGACGGCAAAAAACAAGGACAATTCATGAACAAGAACATCTTGAAAAACAGAAAAGCAATCCTATCCGCGGCACTTTTCATCGCCGCAACCGCCTCCGCTTTCGCGCAAGGAAACGGCATCGCGGGCATCAACGAAGCCACCTCTATGGTGAGTTCGTATTTCGACCCCGGAGTGTGACACGTGAGCCGCGTAAGTGATTGTGTAACTATGATTTAATTCATTGATTACACCTGCAATTCCGTTTGCAGTAGTCTGAGAGTACGTGCATTGCGAGTAATCTCTTTGTGCGA
>NZ_JACOOB010000039.1:0-5951 GCF_014287315.1 Bacteroides sp. NSJ-39
TCGCACAAAGAGATTACTCGCAATGCACGTACTCTCAGACTACTGCAAACGGAATTGCAGGTGTAATCAATGAATTAAATCATAGTTACACAATCACTTACGCGGCTCACGTGTCACACGCCGGGGTCGAAATACGAACTCACCATAGAGGTGGCTTCGTTGATGCCCGCGATGCCGTTTCCCTGCGCGAAGGCGGAGGCGGTTGCGGCAATAAGAAGTGCCGCAGATAGGATAAGTTTCTGTCTGTTGTTCTTGTTCATAAACTGTTCTTGTTTTGTGCCGTCAAAAGGGTGGATGGTCCTTTATCGGGCGGTTGATACTCGGTTACTTTTCTTTGGTTTAGTGGGCTGCCCGTTTGTTTCTACGGACTTGGGTGTGTCCGTTGCGGACCGGACGTGCCTTGCGCTTCCTCGCCGCATGGGTGTAATTTTACATTTTCATTACCATTTCTTTTTTCGTTATACATAGTCGCGGATGTCGAAGTCCTCAATATTGTCCGGGACGACAAAATCCTTTTTCGGCTTCTTCAGCCGGATTTCGATAAGCCCCTTGATGCGGATGCTCATTTCGGACGAGCCGGTCATCAGCTTCTCGTACAGCTCCGTCCCTTCCATGTCGGTGAAGACCTTTGCCGCCCGCTCCCGTTCCGTCGCTGTCGCTTCCGGTTTTTTGGCGGTTCTGACCGCATCGTCTATCTCGTCGAAACTGCTTCCCGATGCCCTCGGCGCGTCGGGCGTTTCTTCCTCCGGCTCGTCCTCCCCGAACTCCAGTTCCGAAGGCGTGAGGCTCGTGAAGGTTTCGTCGAGTTTATCCTCCGGGACTTGTGCGGGACGGGACACGGTTTCCGTGTTTCCGTCGTCAAAAGTAGCCTCTTCCTCCGTCAGCTCAATGCCTTTTTCCGAAGTGGCGGCTTCTTGCGTCGGTATGGCAGCGGTTGTCCGGGTCGGTGCCATCCTGAAACGGCTCTTGCCGATGATGTCCGGGGTGTCTGCGGGCGGTGTTTCCCTTACTGTTTCGGGCTTTGCCGCAGTGCCGCCCAACGACCGCCACAGTCCGGCTATGCTTCTGAGGAAGCGGACAAGTCTGGTTTCCATGATCCTGTCATAAAGGAGCAGGAACAGAAACCACAGGTTGCAGCCGACCGATACGGTCAGCAGAATATCAGTCATGCTTATTGTTTCACTCATGCACGTTCTCTTTTTTGAGGGTTAAAATACTGCGTCGTAATTCCGGGCGTAAAGGCTCTTTATCGCCTCCTCGCACTGGTTGAAGTGGTGCGTAAGCACATGGTCGATGTAGGCGGACAGCGACAGCCGGTCGTGCCCGATCACACGGGTGATGCGCATGATGCGGTCGTGGTACTCCGGGCGCACATACGCCATCTTTCCCTCGCGTGCCTTCACTTCGGCTTCACGGATGAACAGCCGTTCATAGTCCTTCTCACCGCATTTGCCGCCTAACGGCACGGGGGACAGGATTTCCACACTCGCCTGCACTTGGGCAAGCATACCGCCGCCGTCATGCTGCGGACTTCTGTTTTTCCGGTTCTTTTCCATATTCAAATCAAGTCTTCACGTTGTTTCTTGTACAGTTCGTTTATTTTCTCCTTGTGCTGTTCCAGATGTTGGCGCAGCACGGTGTCCACGTAGCCGCCTACCGAGATTTCACGCCCGGCGATGTCGTTCACGATTTTGAGAATCTTGCTGTGGACGTCACGGCTGATATAGACGCACTGGCGCGTCTTTATCTCGTTGCGGCGGAGGAACAGCCCGGAATAGTCGTCCTCCTGCCGTTTGCGGCGGACGGTGTCCCTCTGCGGTTTTTCCTTTGCCGTGTATTGCACGGGCGGCGGTTCCGTCTCAGGGACGCTTTCTTCTTCGGGAGCAGGCGCGGGCGGCTCCTGCGCGTGGTACAGGGTCCCGTCCTGCCTGCGTCTGCCGATGGAGGCTATCAACAGTTCCTCGTCAATGCCTTCGGTGTTCACTTTCCTGCTGCCCATGATTATTGAGGTCTGATGATACGGCTTATCTCTTCCGAGAACTCACGGATGCCGCTTCCTTTCAGCAGGGACGCATCCATCGGGAAGATAGTCGAGCGGAACACGCTCTTGCGCTCTTCCGAGAGGTCGCGCCGGAACTTCTTGCTGTCGGGCAGGCGGGTGGACAGCACCGGCAGCCCCATCTCGGCGATCACATCCTCATACAGGTCGTAAAGCCCGTTCTTCTCCCTGCCGTCCACCATCGTCCAGAACAGGTACAGCCCTTTTGTTTTCGCCTGTCCCGTCGTCATGAGGTTGTCACGGAACATCACGGCGAATTGCAGGGTGCTTTCCACGACAAAACGGTCGGCACTCATGGGCGCGAAGATGTAGTCCATCTGCGAGAGGGTCTTGACCACGCCGTTGCTTTTCAGGGTTCCCGGCATGTCGAAGAACACGACGTCGGGTTTCACCTCTTCTGCGGCAAGCATCCTTTCGGCGTCATCGAGGGCGTCAAGGGCGTCGCTTGCGATGACCGGATAGGCGTTCTTCCTTATCTTGCGGAAGTGGTCACACGCGAGTGCCTTGAAATAGAGGCTCCCGCCGATAAGTCCCGTTTCACGTTCACGCAACCCGTGTATGCTGTGCTGTGGGGCGTCGCAGTCTATGACGGCGACATTGTGTCCTTTCACGTTGTGGAGGTAGTTGGCGGCAAGTGCCGTGACGGTGGATTTGCCGATACCCCCTTTCTGTGTTGCGAATGCAACGAATGTTTCATTACTCATGGTTCTGTTGGTTTTAATGGTTGATGAATTGTTTTCCTGCTCCGATACGGAATCGGTGACATGTATATCCGCATCCGCGAATCTCCGCCCGTCCGGTTCGTCACGTATCCGCTTCAACGGTGAGGCAGGGATTCGGATAACTGGTGAATGACGACATTGCGTCATGAAGTCATTGAATCCGTGAATCACCGCGTCATTGGAAAGCCGGGTATCCGAAGGTTCGGGTATCCGGTCAGGCAAATAGCCGCCGAAGCGGTTTGCCGGGTATTTGAAAGCCTCATTTTTCATATCTTCAAATTGTTCGTTTCTTGAATCATGCTGCAAATAAACAAGGATATTTTGGAACCTGTACCACTTCCCCGGCAAGTGGCGGCATGTTGCGCCGGTTGGCACTGATTGTCCGGGTCAAGCCTCTGTCCGATACCGCTTTAAGGGCGTAACTTTGCACCCGAACGGCAGGGTTCGCCGCAGGTGGTGCAGCCCGGAGTTTGAAAGGCATTCCCCCAATCCGTCCCCGACGGATTTTTATGTTCGCCTGAACATAGCAAGATGTCTTTTCAGCCGCTCAAAACGTTTTGAGCAGCCACGAAAAGCACTTGCCCTTGCAGGGGGCGGGCTTCCTCTCCGAAGTCGGGAAGCCTTTCAAACCTGCGGTGTCTGTGCCAAGAAGCGGCGGCTTATGCCGTCCATCCGCTAAATCCAAAGTTTATATGAAAGAGAAAAGAAACAAGACCGGGAGAAATCCCAAACTTGACCCGGCGGTGTTCCGTTACACCGTCCGTTTCAACGAGGAGGAACACAACCGTTTCCTCGCCATGTTCGAGAAGTCGGGCGTTTACGCCAAGTCGGTTTTCATCAAGGCGCACTTCTTCGGGCAACCGTTCAGGGTGCTGAAAGTGGACAGGACGCTGGTGGATTACTACACCAGACTGTCCGATTTCCATGCGCAGTTCCGCGCGGTAGGCACGAACTACAACCAAGTCGTGAAGGAACTCAGGCTGCATTTTTCCGAGAAAAAGGCGATGGCGTTGCTCTACAAGCTGGAGCAACAGACCGTCGAACTCGTGAAACTGAGCCGTCAGATTGTGGAACTTTCAAGGGAAATGGAGGCGAAATGGTCGCAAAAATCAGTGTAGGAAAGTCGTTGTACGGCGCGCTTGCCTACAACGGGGAAAAGATCAACGGGGCGAAAGGGCGGCTGCTCACCACCAACCGCATCTACAATGACGGCACGGGGACGGTGGACATACGCAAGGCGATGGAAGGTTTTCTCGCCTGTATGCCGGAGCATACGAGGGTGGAGAAACCGGTACTCCATATCTCGCTCAACCCGCATCCCGACGACGTGCTGACAGATACGGAATTGCAGGACATCGCACGCGAGTATCTGGAGAAACTCGGCTACGGGAACCAGCCGTACCTTGTTGTCAAGCACGAGGACATAGACCGTCACCACCTGCACATCGTGACAATCAATGTGGACGAGAAAGGCAGGCGGCTCAATCAGGATTTCCTCTTCCGCCGCAGCGACCGCATCCGCAGGGAACTGGAACGGAAGTACGGGCTGCACCCGGCGGAGCGTAAGAACCTACGGCTGGAAAATCCGCTGCGCAAGGTGGACGCTTCGGCGGGCGACGTGAAGAGGCAGGTCGGAAATACCGTCAAGGCTCTGAGTGGACAGTACCGTTTCCGGACGATGGGCGAATATCGCGCCCTCCTATCCTTATATAATATGACGGTGGAGGAAGCGCGGGGAAACGTGCGCGGGCGTGAGTATCACGGGCTGGTCTATTCCGTCACCGATGATGCCGGGAACAAGACTGGCAACCCGTTCAAGTCCTCGCTTTTCGGGAAGTCCGCAGGCTATGAAGCCGTGCAGAAGAAGTTTGCCCGTTCCAAACAGGAGATTAAGGACCGGAAACTCGCCGACATGACGAAACGCACCGTGCTTTCCGTGCTTGAAGGCACGTATGACAAGGAGAAGTTCGTTTCGCGGCTCAAGGAAAAGGGCATCGACACCGTACTGCGCTACACGGAGGAAGGGCGCATCTACGGAGCCACGTTCATAGACCACCGAACGGGCTGCGTGCTGAACGGCTCGCGCATGGGCAAGGAACTTTCCGCCAACGCCTTGCAGGAACACTTTACGCTGCCTTATGCCGGACAGCCGCCGATTCCGCTGTCCGTTCCGGTGGAAACAGAAGAGGATATGCGCGGACAGACCGCATCCGACCACGAGAACACGGCGGGCGGTGTCGGTCTGCTCACTCCCGAAGGTCCGGCTGTGGATGCCGAGGAGGAAGCCTTTATCCGGGCGATGCAGCGCAAGAGGAAAAAGAAGAGGCGCAAGGGCTTGGGAATGTAACCGTAAGTATCAACATCAAAATTTTTCAATCTATGTCACAACAAGAAGACGATTTGAGGGCATTGGCGAAAATCATGGATTTTCTGCGTGCCGTGAGTATTATTTTAGTGGTCATGAACGTGTACTGGTTCTGCTATGAAGCCATACGGCTCTGGGGCGTGGACATCGGCGTAGTGGACAGAATCCTGATGAACTTCAACCGCACGGCGGGGCTGTTCCATTCCATCCTCTACACGAAACTGTTCGCCGTCCTCCTGCTTGCCCTGTCCTGTCTGGGGACGAAGGGCGTCAAGGGAGAGAAAATCACTTGGGGAAGGATCTGGACGGCACTTGCCGCAGGGTTCGTGTTGTTCTTCCTCAACTGGTGGATACTGGCATTGCCGCTGCCGGTTGAAGCGGTGACGGGACTTTACGCGCTGACCGTAGGCACGGGCTATGTCTGCCTGCTGATGGGCGGTCTGTGGATGAGCCGCCTGTTGAAACACAACCTTATGGATGACGTGTTCAACAACGAGAACGAGAGCTTCATGCAGGAAACACGGCTCATCGAAAGCGAGTATTCGGTCAATCTGCCCACCCGCTTTTATTATAGGAAACGTTGGAACAACGGCTGGATCAACGTGGTGAACCCATTCCGCGCCTCCATCGTGCTGGGTACGCCGGGCAGCGGAAAGTCATACGCGGTGGTAAACAGTTTCATCAAGGTGCGACACGAAGTTGCGTAAATAATTGTTCAAAATTCTAATCCACGAGCTGGAATTGAATGATTGAACCCGTTGTTCCGTCAACGGTAGCCTACGGACAGATGCACCAATAGTGATAA
>NZ_JACOOB010000040.1:0-5793 GCF_014287315.1 Bacteroides sp. NSJ-39
TCGCACAAAGAGATTACTCGCAATGCACGTACTCTCAGACTACTGCAAACGGAATTGCAGGTGTAATCAATGAATTAAATCATAGTTACACAATCACTTACGCGGCTCACGTGTCACACGCCGGGGTCGAAATACGAACTCACCATAGAGGTGGCTTCGTTGATGCCAGCCAGACCGTTTCCCTGTGCGAAAGCGGAGGCGGTTGCGGCAATCATAAGTGCCGCAGCGATGATTAACTTTTGTCTGATGTTCTTGTTCATAAACTGTTCTTTTTTGTGCCGTCCAAAGGGTGGATAGTCCTTTTTCGGGCGGTTGATACTTGATTACTTTACTTTGGTTTTAGTGGTTGCCCGTTTGTTTCTACGGACTTGGGGCTGTCCGTTGCGGGTTGGCTGTACCTTGTACCGCCGTGCGCGTGGGTGTCGTCATTTTACGTTTTCATTTCCATTCTTTTTTAGTTGTTATACATAGTTTCGGAAGTCGAACTCCTCGATGTTGTCGGGAATCACGAACACCTTTTCCTTTTGTTGTGTCACGGTCATGTTCACCGTGTCCACGAAAACTGCCATCGCCTTTGCAATCCTCTCGCTCATTGCTTCATCGGTCAGGCGTTCCGTTATTCTTGTGAAAAGCTCTGTCCCGTCCAGTTCCGTCATGACCTTTCCGGCGTGTCGCATTTCCTCATCGGATGGTGATTCCTTCCGTATGGTGTGTACTGCCATGTCAATATCCTCGAAGCTACTTCCCGAAGCCTGCTTTTTGTCTGGTTCTTCATCCTCCGGTTCATCTTCTCCGTACTCCAGTTCCGAGGGCGGGATGCTCGTGAAGGTTTCATCGAGTTTGTCCTCCGGTACTTGTGTCGGGCGTGAGACGGTTTCCGTGTTTCCGTCGTCAAAAGTAGCCTCTTCCTCCGACAGCTCAATGCCTTTTTCCGAAGTGGCGGCTTCTTGCGTCGGTATGGCAGCGGTTGTCCGGGTCGATGCCATCTTGAAACGGCTCTTGCCAATGATGTCCGAGGTGTCTGCGTGAGGTATTTCCTTATCCTTTCCTTGCTCTGCCACCGTACTGTCCAATGACCGCCACAGCCCGGCAATATGTCTGAAGAAACGGATGAGCTTCATGTCCATGATGCGGTCATAGAACAGCAGAAACAGAAACCACACGTTGCAAGCAACCGATACGATTAAAAACGCCTTTGTCATAATCTTACTTTTTGGGCGTTTTCAATCTGTTCCATGTACTGCTGCCCGTATTGTCGGAAATGGTCGCGGAGGATGTTATCCACAAACTTGCCGATGCTCAAACCGTTTCCCATCCGACTGGTAACGATAGCGACTTTCTCATGAATTTCTCGGCTGATGTATATACATTGCCGCGTTTTGATTTCCGATGCTTGCAGGAAAGTCGAGAGCGGTTTGTCTCTGCCTTTATCCTTGCGGAAGTCAACGTCGGTATTTTCATGCCCGTAGTCGGTTACACACTTTGCTGCACGGACAGCGGTTCTTTCACTCTTTCCTGTTTGCAGATACTCAGCCTGACGGTTCTTATTTGTTCTTTTCATACTTCTTTGTTGTTTTTGAGTGTTTATAAATTATAGGATTCCATGTGCCGTTTGAACGATTCGGCTATCTCGTCTTGGAACAGCGTGAAATGGTGTGTCAGCACGTTGTCAAGAAATGCCGCGATAGTCACTTCGTTGCCTCCGATTACATGAAGCATCTTCTGTATGCGGTCGTGGTACTCCTTGCGGATATAGACCTGCTTGCCGAGCCTTGCCGTGATATTGGAACCGCATATGAATACTGTGTCATAATCCAATTTTTCCGGCTTGCTGTTCCTGCGCCTGCGTTCCGGCTCCTCTTTGGAGTGCGAGGCGGGTGGAGAAACGGCTTCTTGTATCGCTTCTTTCGGAGGTGGGACAGGAGCGTTCCCGTCCGTGCTTCTCGCTTCCGGCGGAATGCTTGTATCGTCCAGTCGAAATGAGTTGATTACGGCTTCGCTGTCGATGTCCTCGATTCTTGTTTTCTTTGCCATGCCGTTCAGTTTTTGATGATGCCGAGAATCTCATCGACGAGTTTGTCGAGGTTGCTGCCGCGTACCAGTATTTTGTCCGCCGGAAACGCCGTGGAGCGGAATACCGCCTTGCGTTCTGCCGCCGTCTCCTTGCGGAAGCGCTTACTGTCCGGTAGATGTGTTTCCAGAATGGGCAGGGCGAACTCGGCACAGACCTTGTCGTATGCCTTGTAAAGTTCAGTCTTTTCGCGTCCGTCCACCATGTTCCACACGAGGTAAATCCCTTTGATGCCGGACTTGCCCGTGCTTATCATCTGTTCGTTGATGACAGTGGCGAACTTGATGGAACTCTCCATCACCACACGGTCGGCGATGATGGGCGTGAAGATATAGTCCATTTGGGAAATGGTCTGCACCACATCGGCATTGTTGATTGTTCCCGGCAGGTCGAAGAACACGAAATCGAGGTCGGGCTGCGCTGCCACCAGATTTTCGGCGGTCTTTACCGCATCTTCCGCACGGCTGCATCTGATGGTGTACGGGTTCTTCTTCAGTCGTTTGAGCTGCTCATACGCCAGCACCTTGTAATGCCCGTCCTCCATGACGGCTTTCATGTCACGCTTGCGCATGTCATGGATACTGTACTGCGGGAAATCGCAGTCCACCACGGCTACGTTGTAGCCTTTCACATAGTGCAGATAGCTTGCTACAAGCACTGTCAGGGTTGTCTTACCCGCTCCACCTTTCTGCGTGGAGATTGCCACATAAGTTGCTTCTTTCATTTTTTTGATAATTTATTTGGTTATACATCTGTCCGGTGGCGGTAGCGTATTGTCATTAGTACGTACGCACGCACTCCCATTCATTTATTTATTCACTCCTTAATCCGGCTGTGCCTGCGGGTATTCATCGGTTTGTCCAACCGTCCATGCTTTTATCCGTCCGCACGGACGTGTGCTTGGAAAACTATCTGAATACATACACCTGTTTTCAACCGTTTGGATTGATGCCCGGATTGCTGTCCGAACATCCGGCGGAAGGAGTGTATTTTCAGTCCCACATCCGAATCACACTGCAAATAAACAAGGATATTTTGGAACTTGTATCACTTCTCCGGCAAGTGGCGGCACGTTGCGCCGGTTGGCACTGATTGTCCGGGTCAAGCCTCTGTCGGACATCGCCTTAAGGGCGTAACTTTGCACCCGAACGGCAGGGTACGCCGCAGGTAGCGCAGCCCGGAGTTTGAAAGGAATCATCCCCAATCCGTCCCCGACGGATTTTTATGTTCACCTGAACATAGCAAGATGTCTTTTCAGCCGCTCAAAATATTTTGAGCAGCCACGAAAAGCACTTGCCCTTGCAGGGGGCGGGCTTTCCCTCCGAAGTCGGGAAGCCTTTCAGAACTGCGGTGCTGTAATCCGAAGCGGCGGCTTATGCCGTCAATCCGCTAAATCCAAAGTAATATGAAAGAGAAAAGGAAAAGCAAATCAGGGAGAAATCCCAAACTTGATCCGGCGGTGTACCGGTACACCGTCCGTTTCAACGAGGAGGAACACAACCGTTTCCTCGCCATGTTCGGAAAATCGGGTGTCTATGCACGGTCTGTTTTCCTCAAAGCGCACTTCTTCGGGCAACCGTTCAAGGTGCTGAAGGTGGACAAGACGTTGGTGGACTATTACACCAAACTGTCGGATTTTCATGCACAATTCCGTGCCGTGGGTACGAATTACAACCAAGTCGTGAAGGAACTGAGGCTGCATTTTTCAGAGAAAAAGGCGATGGCGTTGCTCTACAAATTAGAGCAACACACCGTCGAACTCGTGAAACTGAGCCGCCGGATTGTGGAACTTTCAAGGGAAATGGAGGCAAAATGGTCGCAAAAATCAGTGTAGGAAGTTCGTTGTACGGCGCGATTGCCTACAACGGGGAGAAGATTAACGAGGCGCAGGGGCGGCTTCTCACCACCAACCGCATCTACAATGACGGTTCGGGAACGGTGGACATAGGCAAGGCGATGGAGGGTTTTCTCACCTTCCTGCCACCGCAGATGAAGATCGAGAAGCCGGTGGTGCATATCTCTCTCAACCCGCACCCGGAGGATGTGCTGACCGATATTGAGTTGCAGAATATCGCCCGCGAGTATCTGGAAAAACTCGGTTTCGGAAACCAGCCTTATCTTGTATTCAAGCACGAGGACATCGACCGCCACCACCTGCACATCGTGACGGTCAACGTGGACGAGAACGGGAAAAGGCTCAACCGGGATTTTCTCTACCGCCGCAGCGACCGTATCCGCAGGGAACTGGAACAGAAGTACGGATTGCATCCGGCAGAACGTAAAAATCAGAGATTGGATAATCCGTTGCGCAAGGTGGCCGCATCGGCAGGTGATGTGAAGAAGCAGGTAGGCAACACCGTGAAGGCTCTGAATGGGCAGTACCGTTTCCAGACGATGGGCGAATACCGTGCGCTCCTTTCCTTATATAATATGACGGTGGAGGAAGCGAGGGGCAACGTGCGCGGACGGGAGTATCACGGGCTGGTCTATTCCGTCACGGACGACAAGGGTAACAAGGTGGGCAACCCGTTCAAATCCTCGCTTTTCGGGAAGTCCGCAGGCTATGAAGCCGTACAGAAGAAGTTTGTCCGTTCCAAATCGGAAATCAAGGATAGGAAACTGGCAGACATGACGAAACGCACCGTCCTTTCCGTGCTGCAAGGCACTTATGACAAGGACAAATTTGTATCCCAACTCAAAGAGAAGGGCATCGACACCGTACTGCGCTACACAGAGGAAGGGCGCATCTATGGGGCTACCTTCATCGACCACCGCACGGGATGCGTGCTGAACGGTTCGCGCATGGGTAAGGAGCTTTCGGCGAATGCCTTGCAGGAACACTTCACCCTGCCATACGCCGGACAACCGCCGATACCGCTATCCATCCCTGTGGATGCTGCGGACAAGGCACACGGGCAGACCGCCTACGACAGTGAAGATATATCGGGCGGTATGGGCTTGCTCACTCCCGAAGGTCCGGCGGTAGATGCCGAGGAAGAGGCTTTCATCCGGGCGATGAAGCGCAAAAAGAAGAAAAAACGCAAGGGCTTGGGTATGTAATCAGAGTATCAACAATTAAAAAATCAATGTATGTCACAACAAGAAGACGATTTGAGGGCATTGGCGAAAATCATGGATTTTCTGCGTGCCGTGAGTATCATTTTAGTGGTCATGAACGTGTACTGGTTCTGCTACGAAGCCATCCGGCTGTGGGGCGTGAACATCGGCGTGGTGGACAAAATCCTTCTGAACTTCGACCGCACGGCGGGGCTGTTCCATTCCATTCTCTACACGAAGCTGTTTTCCGTCCTTTTGCTTGCCTTGTCCTGTCTGGGTACGAAGGGTGTCAAGGGTGAGAAAATCACTTGGGGGAGAATCTGGACAGCATTTGCCGTCGGGTTCGTGCTGTTTTTCCTGAACTGGTGGTTGCTGCCCCTGCCGCTGCCGCTTGAAGCGGTGACGGGACTGTATGTCCTTACCATTGGAACGGGCTATGTCTGCCTGTTGATGGGTGGTCTGTGGATGAGCCGCCTGTTGAAACACAATTTGATGGAGGATGTTTTCAACAACGAGAACGAGAGTTTCATGCAGGAAACGAGGCTTATCGAAAGCGAGTATTCGGTCAATCTGCCGACACGTTTCTATTACAGGAAACGCTGGAACAACGGTTGGATCAATGTAGTTAATCCCTTCCGTGCGTCCATCGTGTTGGGTACGCCGGG
>NZ_JACOOB010000041.1:0-5544 GCF_014287315.1 Bacteroides sp. NSJ-39
TATTGCTGATTGCACATACCCCATAAGACAAGTAAACGGGTAGCACCACAAAAGGTGTCACCCGTTTACTTTTTCATGAAACCGCCTCACTCCAGCGGCTTGCGGTAGTTCGCTTCCAGCACCTCACGCAGCCCTGTTTCCGGGTAAAGCACCTTCCCTCCCAAAAGTATGAAGGGCAACACGCGGTTGTTGCGGTATTCCTGCAAGGTGCGCCGGCTCACGCGGAGCAGTTCCGACACCTCGCCGTCCGTCAGGTAACGCTCCCCGTCCAGCGGAGGACGGTAACTTTCCAGAAAGGCGGACAGCCATTTCGAACCTTTGCGCATATCCTGCATCACAGAGGCTATCGGCTCGTCTTCCATCGTAAAAACATCGTTGTTCTCGTTCATCATAACTTCGGATTCAGTGGGTGAATAAATCAAATCATCTGCCATGCGGATAGAGCGTGCCGACAAGCGGTATCAGCCGCTTCACCTCCTCCGGCTTGTAATAGAACCTGCGGTTTATCTGCGAGTAGCCGATAAGCCGCCTGTCACGCAGCGTCTGCAACGTGCGTGGGCTTATTCTCAACTGCCCGCAGACCTCCTCGCCCGTGAGCCATCTTTCCATGCGCCCCGTGTCGCTTTTGCGCCTCAGGGCGGCGACCTTCTCCGAGAGTGCGCCGAATGCCGCCACCATCATCTCGAAAGTCTTTTTCTCGATAGATACTATTTCCATATTCATGCAATTATCGGTTTGCCCGCAAAGGTAACGGTACGGTTCCGAACATGTGCCGTTTTCCGCTGAAAGGCTGCCTGTTGCGCCGTTTGACCGGGTTACGGAGCCATCTTCCGTAAAAATCTTACGTGAGTCACGTAGTGAGTTGTTAAAGCCCCTTTTGTTTATTGCCGATTTTTGCCGCAGAAACATAGAGCAAGCCGAGTGCAGAGCGTCAAGCTTGCTTGAACGATATGCCGAGGAGCAGCTTATGTTCATGAAAATAAACAAAAAGAAAGGACTGAATATGAAAGTGATAACGATGGAAAGTTCCGTCTTCCGGTCATTGACGGAACAGATAGCAGAGATTGCGGCACACGTCCGTGCCGTCTCCGGCGACAAGAAAGCGGCATCGCCCGACAGGTTGCTCACCACACGCGAAGCGGCGCACCTGCTTAACGTAAGTACCCGCACCCTCCAGCGTATGCGCAGCGAGCAACGCATCGGCTATGTCGTGCTTCGCGGCAAATGCCGCTACCGACAGTCTGAAATAGACCGCCTGCTTGATGAGTGTACCGTCAACGAGGACGCCGCGACACCGCAGGAGCTGAAACGCAACCACACGCTGCGCACTGGAGGCAGCCCCAAAGGAAGGAGGACATAGGTCATGGAACTGCTCACACGAAACAACTTCGAGGGCTGGATGCAGAAGCTGATGGAACGGCTCGACCGTCAGGACGAACTGCTGCTGGCGATGAAGGTGGAGGAACGACAGCCCTCCATCACGGAAAGCATCCGCCTTTTCGACAATCAGGACTTGTGTATGCTGCTCCAGATAAGCAAGCGCACCCTGCAACGCTACCGCAGTGTCGGCGCATTGCCCTACAAGACACTGGGCAAGAAAACCTATTACAGCGAGGAAGACGTGCTGACATTCCTTTCCAACCATATCAAGGACTTCAAAAAGGAAGATATAGCCTTCTACAAGGCGCGTATCCATAATTTCTTTCATAAATAACCCATTAAAACATTTTTCAGATGGCAAAGAAAAAAGACGAAAAGGACGTGCTGGTAGTCCGTGACGAAAAGACGGGCGAGATCAGCGTGGTAGCCGGGCTGAACGCGGACGGCACACCCAAGCGCACCCCCGCGAAAGCGGAGAACGCGCAGAGTTTCCTGCAATTCGACAGACATGGCGACGTGCTGGACAACTTCTTCAAGAACTTCTTCCGACAGTGCAAGGAACCCAGCCGCTTCGGTTTCTACCGCATCGCGGCGGACCAAGTGGATTCCATGCTGGGCGTGATGAAAGACCTGCTCCAGCATCCGTACCAGAACAAACAAATCCTCGCACCGCACAAAATCGACACCTTCCCCTATCAACAGCAGGTGATGGAAGAGCAAGCTGCGCAACAGACAGAGAAACAAGAACCTCAAAAACAGGAGAACATGAAACAACAGAAAGAACAGCAACAGGACACTTCCGAACAGACGCAGGGGAAACGGGGCTACCGGCCCATCGACGAGGGTAAAATCAACTGGCAGGAACTGGAGGACAGATGGGGCGTGAAGCGCGACGACCTTGAAAAGTCCGGCGACCTTACGAAAATGCTCCACTACGGCAAGTCCGACTTGGTGAAGGTCAAGCCCACCTTCGGTGGTGAATCATTCGAGCTGGACGCCCGCCTTTCCTTCAAGAAGGACGGCGAGGGGAATGTCAGCCTCGTGCCGCACTTCATCCGCAAGGAGCAGAAACTGGACGAGTACAAAGAACACAAATTCTCCGACGACGACCGGAAGAACCTGTGCGAGACGGGCAACCTCGGCAGGGTCGTGGACATCGTGGACAAGGAAACGAGCGAGATCATCCCCTCCTACATCAGCATCGACCGCAAGACGAATGAAATCACGGACATTCCGGCGAGCAAGGTGCGCATCCCGGAGCGCATCGGCAAGACGGAAATCACCGCGCAGGAGCGGGACATGCTCCGCGCCGGACTGCCCGTGCGCGACAAGCTCATCGAGCGCAACGACGGCAGGAAGTTCGTCACCACCCTGCAAGTGAACGTGGAGCAGCGCGGCGTGGAGTTCGTGCCGGGAACCGGCAAGTCGCCCCGTACCGCACAGACACAGGAAGCCAAAGGCGACACCTCTAAAAGTCAGGCGCAGGGCGGGGAAAATGCCGACCGGACCAAGAAGGAGCAACGCCGCAACACGTGGACGAACGAGGACGGCAGCATCCGCCCCATCAGCAAATGGAGCGACGTGAACTTCACCGACCAGCAGAAAGCCGACTACGTGGCGGGCAAAGCCGTGAAACTGGAGAACGTGACCGACAAGCAGGGCTTCCATGCCACGATGTATATCAAGTTCAACCCGGAGAAGGGTCGCCCGTACCGCTACGAAACAAATCCCGACATCGGGCAGCAGGTCGCCCCGTCCAACGAGAGCCGCACGCAGGTGGCGGTGAACAACGAGGGCAAGACCAACGAGGCGACAAAGAACCTGAAAGAGCCTTTGCAGAAAGGTCAGACAGCCCCGAAGACCGCCCGCCAGCAACAGCAGCAGGACAAACCGAAGAAAAACAACAAAGGCATGAAAATGTAATCCCGTGTCCACCACTGAATCCAAAATAAAATCCAAAGTATCAACAACAAAAGCAAGAAAACATGAAGACAATCATTGCAGAAAAGCCCTCCGTGGCACGTGAAATCGCCCGCATCGTGGGCGCGACAAAAAGAGAGGAAGGATATTTCGAAGGAGGCGGCTATGCCGTGACATGGGCATTCGGACACCTCGTCCAGCTTGCCATGCCCGACGGCTACGGCGTGCGCGGCTTTGTCCGTGACAACCTCCCGATTATCCCCGACACCTTCACGCTCGTCCCCCGTCAGGTCAGGACAGAGAAGGGCTACAAGCCCGACAGCGGCGTGGTGTCGCAGATAAAAGTCATCAAAAGACTGTTCGATGCAAGCGAACAAATCATCGTGGCGACCGATGCCGGACGCGAGGGAGAGCTTATCTTCCGCTACCTCTACCACTACACGGGCAGCACCACTCCTTTCGTGCGCCTGTGGATCAGCTCTCTCACCGACAAGGCTATCCGCGAGGGACTGCGGAAACTCGAAGACGGCAGCAAGTATGACAACCTATACCTCACCGCCAAAGCGCGGAGCGAATCCGACTGGCTCGTGGGCATCAACGGCACGCAGGCACTCTCCATCGCCGCCGGACACGGCACGTATTCCGTCGGACGGGTGCAGACACCCACGCTGGCGATGGTGTGTGAACGCTACTGGGAGAACCGCCGTTTCACGCCCGAAGCCTTCTGGCAGCTCCATATCGCAACGGACGGTTGCGACGGCGAGATCGTGAAATTCTCATCCTCCGAGAAATGGAAGGAGAAAGAGTCGGCGATGGAACTATATAACAAGGTAAAGGAGGCAGGCTGCGCAACAGTAACGAAAGCCGAACGCAAGGAGAAGACGGAGGACACTCCGTTGCTGTACGACCTGACCACCCTCCAGAAGGAAGCCAACACCAAGCACGGTTTCACGGCGGAACAGACGCTTGAAACTGCGCAAAAACTCTACGAGAAGAAACTGATAACCTATCCGAGAACGGGTAGCCGCTACATCCCCGAAGACGTGTACGCCGAAATCCCCAAGCTGCTCGCCTTCATCGGCACGCAGCCAGAATGGAAAGACAAGGTGCGGGCGAAAGCTACACCGACACGCCGCAGCGTGGACGACGGAAAGGTGACGGACCACCATGCCCTGCTCGTCACGGGCGAGAAGCCGCTCTTCCTCTCCAAAGAGGACGGCATCCTCTACCACATGATTGCCGGACGCATGGTCGAGGCATTCTCCGAAAAATGTGTCAAAGACGTGACCATTATCACGACGGAATGTGCCGGAGTGGAGTTCACCGTGAAAGGTAGCGTTGTCAAACAAGCCGGATGGCGTGCCGTCTATGGCGAGGAGAAGGAAGATGTGATATTGCCTGATTTGCATGAAGGCGATTATCTGACGATTAAGGGCGTATCCGTCACAGAAGGAAGAACCAAGCCCAAACCGCTGCATACCGAAGCCACCCTGCTTTCAGCGATGGAAACGGCTGGCAAGGAAATTGAGGACGACGCGCTGCGTCAGGCAATGAAGGACTGCGGCATCGGCACTCCCGCCACACGCGCCTCCATCATCGAAACGCTCTTCAAGCGCGGTTACATGGAACGTTGCAAGAAATCGCTTGTGCCTACCGAAAAAGGTCTTGCCCTCAACTCCGTCGTCAAGACGATGCGCATAGCCGACGTAGCCATGACGGGCGAATGGGAACGGGAGCTTGCCCGCATCGAGCGCGGCGAGGTGTCCGCCGACGCTTTCCACAGGGAGATAGAGGCGTACACACGGGAAATCACTTCCGAACTGCTCTCGTGCGACAAGCTCTTCGGCAGCCGTGATTCCGGCTGTGCCTGTCCCAAGTGTGGCACGGGCAGGATGCGGTTCTACGGGAAGGTCGTCAGATGCGACAACGCCGAGTGCGGTCTGCCCGTGTTCCGGCTGAAAGCGGGACGCACCCTGTCCGACGACGAAATCAAAGACCTGCTCACCGAAGGACATACCAAGTTGCTCAAAGGCTTCAAGAGCAAACAAGGCAAGAGTTTCGATGCCGTCGTAGCCTTTGACGGGGAATATAACATGACTTTCGTGTTCCCGGAGGCTAAAAAGGGCAAGAAATTTTCAGGACGGAAGAAATAGTATTAACTTTGCCACTTGTTCAGAGTAATGAATTGTTCTTCGATACCGGATTACACTCATACTTTGGATTTAGTGGTGGCACTCGGAGGGA
>NZ_JACOOB010000042.1:0-5520 GCF_014287315.1 Bacteroides sp. NSJ-39
TCGCACAAAGAGATTACTCGCAATGCACGTACTCTCAGACTACTGCAAACGGAATTGCAGGTGTAATCAATGAATTAAATCATAGTTACACAATCACTTACGCGGCTCACGTGTCACACCCCCGGCTCAAAATACGAGGTGACCATCTGCGTGGCTTCGGTGATGCCCGCCTGCCCGTTTCCCTGCGCCATTGCGCCCACGGCAGCCAGTATGCAGGCCGCCGTAAAAAAGATTCTTTTCTGTTTCATTTGTCTTTAAAATTTTAATTAAACATTATGGTTGTCCATCAGCCGGGCGACACGCTGCCGTGCGCCCTCGAACTCGTCCAGCATCGCCTCCCAGATGTCCGACCCCATCACGGACGGCAGCACCTCACGGGCTTCCCGCTCCGCCTTTTCGTCCGCATCGTCCGACACCAGTACCCGGCGCACCTTTTTCAGGTCATCGAAGGAGTACCCCGTGGCGAAGTCGGGGTTGCCGTCCGGGTAATAAGCCCCTAATTCCTCGTCCTCCTCCAGTTCCCGGATCTCCTCCGGCGTGGGTTCATAGTCCGTCTCCTCCTCGTCCTCCTCCGGCTCGATGTCGGAGTAGTCCGCCCCGTCGTCCTCCGTGGCGGGTTCGTCCACGGCTCCGGCTGCCGCTTCCTCCCCGTCCTCCGCTGCGAAGGGCAGGTAGGTGCTTTCTCCCATGACCGTGTACGGCTCGCCCGGTTGCCCCGGCTCCTGATCCGGCTCGTCCGTGCCTTCGTCCGTCTCCGCTGTACCGAACATCCCGGCGATGTCCTGCCGGTAGTATTTCCACAGCACGCCGAGGTAATAGAGCAGCAGGACGGTGAGCGATAATTTCAGTATCATGCCGTTTCCTCCTTCCTTTTTAAAAGAGGTTCTCCAGTTTCCCGGCGTATGCCGCCTCGATCTCCTCCCGGTATTGCTCGAAGTGCTGCGCCAGCACGTTGTCGATGTATGCCGAGAGCGACACCTTGCCGCCCGTCAGCATCACCGAGATTTTGGCGATGCGCTCGTGGTACTCACGGCGCACATAGACCGGCTTGCCGTAGCGGGCGGGGATATCCATGCCTTTGAGGAAGGTCGTCTCGTAGTCCGCCTGCCTTCCCTTGCGCCGTCTTGTCTCCGCCGCCTTCCCTTCCTGCGCCTTCTCCACCGGCACGGCGGTTTCCCCCTTTCCGGTTCCCGGTTCTCCCGTCCCTGCCGCCTCGCCCGCCATCATCCGCATCAGCAGCTCCTCGTCGATGGGCTTCTCATTCCGCTGTCTCTTCATAGCCTTCCAGTTTGAGGATGGTTGCTATCTCACGGGTCAGTTCGGGGATGCCGCTGCCTGCCAGCATCCGCCTGTCGGGAGCCAGCAGCGTGGAGCGGAATACCGTCCGTCCCGTACTGTCCGCCTCCTTGCGGAAGCGTTTCGTGTCGGGGATGCGGGTTTGCAGCATCGGCAGCCCCATGTCGGCGACCACCTGCCCGTACTTCTCGTACAGCCCGCTCGTTTCCCGCTTGTCGACTTGGTTCCAGAAAAGGTAAAGCCCTTTCAGGCGGCTCGTCTCCTTGCCCAGCATCATCCGTTGCAGCACGTCGAGGAAGGAGAGCGTGCTTTCCAGCACCGCCTTGTCCGCACTCACCGGGGCGAAGATGTAGTCCATCTGTGCGATCGTGCGCAGGATGCCCGCCGAGTTCACCGTGCCCGGCAGGTCGAAGAAGAGCAGGTCGTAGCAGCCTTCCGCCGCCAGCTCCCTTGCCGTGTCGGGGGCTTGCTCCACCCGGCACTTGCGCACCGGATAGGCGGCACGCCCCGGCTGCTGCATCTGTTCGTAAGCCGCCCGTTTCAGGTGTTCGTTCTCCAGTACCGCCCGGCTGTCCCGCTCCCGCATCTCGTACAGGCTGTACTGCGGGAAGTCGCAGTCGATCACCGCTAACGGACACCCCAAGCGGTAGTGCAGGTAGCCCGCCACCAGCACCGTGATAGCCGTCTTGCCGCTGCCGCCTTTCTGTGTGGCGAAAGCCACGTTCAATGTCTGTCTGTCCATATCGTCATTCTGTTGGTTATTCATCCGGCTGCCCGTGCAGCCGCTTCTCTGTTCACTCAATCGGTCAGCCTTTCAGCCACTTTGCCGGTCATTCGTCCGTTCATTCGTTCAGGCATCCGTCCATCCAATCATCCGGCTGTCCAGCCGTTTGACCGTTTAGCCGTTTAGTCATTTAACCGTTTGGCTGTTTAGCCGATCGTCCGGCTGGTTATCCGGTTGTCCGTCCGTTTGTCCGGCAAGACCGTCAGCCGTTCGGCTGTCCGTCTGGTCGGCTATCCGGTTGTTTCCTTGTCTATCCGGACAGTCGTTTCACCGCTTCCACGGCGCAAAGGAATATCAAAATACCGGTAGTTTATCCGTTTGATTATCAGCGTGTCGTGCATTGTCTTTCCACCCGTAGGTTTGTCGCATCCGGGCATGGTGTCCGGACGGGAAAAGGGCTGTTACTTTGCAGGCGGAAACCAAAATGGAGTAAGAATGGAGAAGAACGGCAACCGCCCGAGGGAGTGTCCCGGCACTCCGCAGCAGGCAAGGGCATCCCCAATCTGTCCGGCAGGACGGATTTTATTTTCAAACGAAAATGGCAAGTTGTGTGCTGCGGCACTCGAAATGAATTTCGTGCCTCACCACCACCTTGCCCCCTCGATGTGGCATCCCCCTCCGGAGTCGGGGGCTGCTCACGGGGGAGAGCCGTAGGCATACGGCGTTTTCAGACCATGTTTCACTTAAAATTTTACAGGATGATGGACAATCAGAAGAAGTATGCGGGCAACCACGGGCGAAAGCCCAAGCCCGACAAGATGCGCCACCGCTACGTGTTCCGTCTGGACGACGGGGACAACGCCCGTTTCCTCGCGCTTTTCGACGAGTCGGGCAAGGCGACCAAGGCGGAGTTTATCGTTTCCGCACTTTTCGGAAGGGAGATTAAGGTCATTAAACTGGATAAGGGGACGCAGGATTTCTACATGCGCCTGACCACTTTCCACTCGCAGTTCCGTGCCATAGGCACGAACTATAACCAATGCGTGCGTGCGCTCAAATCCAATTTCTCGGAGAAGAAAGCCCTCGCTTTCCTCTACAAGCTGGAGCGGCACACCCTCGAACTGGTCGAGTTAAGCAAGCGGATTTCCGCACTGGTGGAGGAGTTCCAAAGCAAATACCCCGTCCGATGATAGCCAAGATTTCGCACGGCAGCAGCCTGTACGGGGTGCTTGCCTACAACCAGTTGAAGGTGGACGAACGGCACGCCGACGTGCTTTTCACCAGCCGGATTATCGAGTCGCAGGGCGATAACCCCTACACGATAGGGCATCTTTCCCGCTCGTTCGGCGACTATTTGACCGCCAACCGTAAGACCGAGAAGCCCGTCCTGCACATCTCCCTCAATCCCGACCCGAAGGATTGCTTGAGCGAAGAGCGGTTTGTCAGCTTGGCGGAGGAGTACATGCGGCGCATGGGCTTCGGCGACCAGCCCTATATCGTCTATCGCCACAACGACATCGGGCGGGAGCACCTGCACATCGTCTCCGTCCGGGTGGACGAAACCGGGCGTGCCATTTCCGACAGCTACGAGCACGGGCGTTCGATGAAGGTCTGCCGGGAGCTGGAACGGCAGTTCGGTCTTGTCCCGGCTACGCCCAAGCAGTGGAAGGAGGGGCTGCCCTTGTCGCCAGTCGGTTACGGGGACGGCAACCTCAAGGGGCAGTTGGCGGGAGTCATCCGCCCGCTCGCCCGGGAGTGGCGTTTCCGTACACTGGGCGAATACCGTGCCGTCCTTTCTCTTTACGGCATCACGGTGGACGAGGTAAAGGGGGAATACGGCGGGCGGGAGTATCACGGCTTGACCTATTCGGCAACCGACAGGGAGGGCAACAAGGTCGGCAAGCCCTTCAAGTCCTCCGTGTTCGGCAAGGAGGCGGGCGTCGCAGCCCTTGAAAGGCGGATGCACAACGCTGCCGCATGGGAAAAGACCCACAGGGAGGTCGCCGCCGCCACCGCCGGAAAGGTTGCAGCCGCCATGCAGACCGCAGGGCATGACCGGGCGCAGTTCGAGCGGGAACTCATGCGGCAGGGAATAGGCGTGGTATTCCGCACCAACGATGCCGGGCGCATCTATGGGGCGACCTTCATCGACCATGCCGCCAAAGCCGTCTTCAACGGCTCCCGTCTGGGCAAGGAGTTCTCCGCAGGCGTGTTCAACGACCTTTTCGCCGGGCAGGATACCACCGGACTGGCATCACAACAGCACCAGCCGGAACATTCCCACATCACCGAATGGCAGGAGCAGCACACGGGCTACCGTCCCGACCACAAGGACGGCACCACCCAGAACGTGGCGGCCGCCTTCAACCTCTTTGCCCCCGTACCCGGCGGAGCGTCCGGCGACCAGCCCGTACCGCCCCGAAAAAGGAAGAAAAAACACAAATATGGAAGGCAACAGTAACAATGCCCAATGCCCATCCGCATGGCACACCGACCTCATTTTCGCAGCGTAAAGCGGAACGCAGCAATTTTCGGGGACAAAAAGAACTCGCTACGCTCAAACAGCTTTTTGTCCTTATCCGAAAATTGCGAAGTGGAGTAGCGAGAAAATGCAGTCTTGATTTTTTCTTTTTGGTACTTTTTCTTTTGCATCAAGGCAAAAGGAAAAAGTACATAATAAAACGAAGTTTTATCATTAATTTTCAACGAATTATGCAAAACGAAGACGATTTGCGTGGACTCGCCAAAGTCATGGAGTTCATGCGTGCGATAAGCATTTTATTTGTAGTCATCAACATTTACTGGTTCTGTTACCAGTCTGTCCGGGAGTGGGGCATCGACATCGGCGTGGTCGATAGGATATTGCTCGGCTTCCAGCGTACCGCCGGGCTGTTCTCCCATATCCTCTGGACGAAGCTCTTCGCCGTGCTGTTCCTCGCCCTTAGCTGCCTCGGCACAAAGGGCGTGAAGGAACAGAAAATCACGTGGCGCAGGATCACCCTTTGCGGCGTGTCCGGCTTGCTGCTCTTTTTCGGCAACGGGTGGTTGCTCACCCTTCCTCTGCCGTTTCCGGCGGACACCGTGCTGTATATCGCCACCCTTACCGCCGGGTATATCTGCCTGCTCATGGCGGGGTTGTGGATGTCCCGCCTGCTGAAGACCGACCTGCTCGAAGACGTGTTCAACGTCGAGAACGAATCCTTCATGCAGGAGACCGAGCTGAAGGAGAACGAGTATTCCGTCAACCTCCGCACCCGCTTCTGGTTCAGGGGCAGGGCGTATGACGGATGGATCAACCTTGTCAATCCCTTCCGTGCGACGATGGTCTTGGGCACGCCCGGTTCGGGCAAGTCCTATGCAATTATCAATCAGTACATCAAAGTGCGACACGAAGTTGCGTAAATAATTGTTCAAAATTCTAATCCACGAGCTGGAATTGAATGATTGAACCCGTTGTTCCGTCAACGGTAGCCTACGGACAGATGCACCAATAGTGATAA
>NZ_JACOOB010000043.1:0-5472 GCF_014287315.1 Bacteroides sp. NSJ-39
TATTGCTGATTGCACATACCCCATAAGACAAGTAAACGGGTAGCACCACAAAAGGTGTCACCCGTTTACTTTTTCATGAAACCGCCTCACTCCAGCGGCTTGCGGTAGTTCGCTTCCAGTACCCCGCGCAGCCCCGTTTCCGGGTAAAGCACCTTCCCTCCCAAAAGTATGAAGGGCAACACGCGGTTGTTGCGGTATTCCTGCAAGGTGCGCCGGCTCACACGGAGCAGTTCCGACACCTCGCCGTCCGTCAGGTAACGTTCCCCGTCCAGCGGAGGACGGTAGCTTTCCAGAAATGCGGACAGCCATTTCGAGCCTTTGCGCATATCCTGCACCACAGAGGCTATCGGCTCGTCTTCCATCGTAAAAACATCGTTGTTCTCGTTCATCATAACTTCGGATTCAGTGGGTGAATAAATCAAATCATCTGCCGTGCGGATAGAGCGTGCCGACAAGCGGTATCAGCCGCTTCACCTCCTCTGGCTTGTAATAGAACCTGCGGTTTATCTGCGAGTAGCCGATAAGCCGCCTGTCACGCAGCGTCTGCAACGTGCGCGGGCTTATTCTCAACTGCCCGCAGACCTCCTCGCCCGTGAGCCATCTTTCCATGCGCCCCGTGTCGCTTTTGCGCCTCAGGGCGGCGACCTTCTCCGAGAGTGCGCCGAATGCCGCCACCATCATCTCGAAAGTCTTTTTCTCGATAGATACTATTTCCATATTCATGTCATTTAGAGTTTGCCGCAAAGGTAACGAAACGGCATACAAGACGTATCGTTTTCCGCTGAAAGGCTGCCTGTTGCGCCGTTTGACCGGGTTACGGAGCCATCTTCCGCAAAAATCTTACGTGAGTCACGTAGTGAGTTGTTAAAGCCCCTTTTGTTTATTGCCGAATTTTGTCGCAGAAACAAAAAGAAAGGACTGAACATGAAAGTGATAACAATGGAAAGTTCCGCCTACAAGGAGATGATGGCGCAGATTGCGAACATCGCAGGGTACATCCGCGAGGCAAGGGACGAGAAGAAACGGAAGCGGGAAACCGAAGACAAGCTGCTTGACACGGCACAGGCGGCGAAGATGCTCAACGTGAGCAAGCGCACCATGCAGCGTATGCGCACCGACCACCGTATCGAGTATGTGGTGGTACGCGGAAGCTGCCGCTACCGCCTTTCCGAGATACTGCGGCTATTGGAGGACAACACAGTAAGGAACGAGGAAGGGACAATAGACACCCTGTTCCACAACCACACGCTGCGCACGGGCGGCAAACCAAAAGGAAGGAGGACATAGGTCATGGAACTGCTCACACGAAACAACTTCGAGGGCTGGATGCAGAAGCTGATGGAACGGCTCGACCGTCAGGACGAACTGCTGCTGGCGATGAAGGCTGAGGGGAAACAGCCCACTATCACGGAAAGCATCCGCCTTTTCGACAATCAGGATTTGTGCATGTTGCTCCAGATAAGCAAACGCACCCTCCAACGCTACCGCAGCGTAGGCGCATTGCCCTACAAGACGCTGGGCAAGAAGACCTATTACAGCGAGGAGGACGTGCTGACATTCCTTTCCAACCATATCAAGGACTTCAAAAAGGAAGATATAGCCTTCTACAAGGCTCGTATCCATAATTTCTTTCATAAATAACCCATTAAAACATTTTTCAGATGGCAAAGAAAAAAGACGAAAAGGACGTGCTGGTAGTCCGTGACGAGAAGACAGGCGAGATCAGCGTGGTAGCCGGGCTGAACGCGGACGGCACACCCAAGCGCACCCCCGCAAAAGCGGAGAACGCGCAGAGTTTCCTGCAATTCGACCGACATGGCGACGTGCTGGACAACTTCTTCAAGAACTTCTTCCGGCAGTGCAAGGAACCCAGCCGCTTCGGTTTCTACCGCATTGCGGCAGACCAAGCTGAAAATCTCTTAGAGGTGATGAAGCAACTGCTGAAAGACCCCGAAGCGAACAAGGAGCTGCTCGCCCCTCACAAGGTGGACACCTCCGACTATGAGAAGAAGGTGCAGGAAGAGATGGCAGCACAACAGACAGAGAAACAAGAACCTCAAAAACAGGAGAACATGGAACAACGGAAAGAACAGCAACAGGACAAATCCGAACAGATGCAGGGCAAACGTGGCTACCAGCCCATCGACGAGAGTAAAATCAACTGGCAGGAGCTGGAGGACAGATGGGGCGTAAAGCGGGACAACCTTGAAAAGTCCGGCGACCTTACGAAGATGCTCAACTATGGCAAGTCCGACTTGGTAAAGGTCAAACCGACCTTCGGCGGCGAATCATTCGAGCTGGACGCCCGCCTCTCCTTCAAGAAGGACGGTGAGGGAAACATCAGCCTCGTGCCGCACTTCATCCGCAAGGAGCAGAAGCTGGATGAGTACAAGGAACACAAATTCTCCGACAATGACCGGAAGAACCTCCGCGAAACGGGCAATCTCGGTAGGGTCGTGGACATTGTGGACAGGGAAACGGGCGAGATCATCCCCTCCTACATCAGCATCGACCGCAAGACGAATGAAATCACGGACATTCCGGCAAGCAGGGTGCGCATCCCGGAGCGCATCGGCAAGACGGAAATCACCACGCAGGAGCGGGACATGCTCCGCGCCGGACTGCCCGTACGCGACAAGCTCATCGAGCGCAACGACGGCAGAAAGTTCGTCACCACCCTGCAAGTGAACGTGGAGCAGCGCGGCGTGGAGTTCGTGCCGGGAACCGGCAAGTCGCCCCGTACTGCACAGACACAGGAAACCAAAGGCGACACATCGAAAAGTCAGGCGCAGGGCGGGGAAAATGCCGCACAGACCAAGAAGGAGCAACGCCGCAACACGTGGACGAACGAGGACGGCAGCATCCGCCCCATCAGCAAATGGAGCGGCGTGAGCTTCACCGACCAGCAGAAAGCCGACTATGTGGCGGGTAAAGCCGTGAAGCTGGAGAACGTGACCGACAAGCAGGGCTTCCATGCCACGATGTATATCAAGTTCAACCCGGAGAAGGGACGCCCGTACCGCTACGACACGAACCCTGACAATGCACAGCAGGTTGCTCCGTCCAACGAGAGCCGCACGCAGGTGGCGGTGAACAACGATGGCAAGACCAACGAGGCTACAAAGAATCTGAGAGAGCCGTTGCAGAAAGGTCAGACCAACCCGAAGGACGCCCGCCAGCAACAGCAGCAGGAGAAGCCGCAGAAGAAAACGGGCAAGGGCATGAAAATGTAATCCCGTGTCCGCCACTGAATCCAAAATAAAATCCAAAGTATCAACAAAAAAGAAGAAGACATGAAGACAATCATTGCAGAAAAGCCCTCCGTGGCACGTGAAATCGCCCGCATCGTGGGCGCGACAAAGAGAGAGGAAGGATATTTCGAGGGAGGCGGTTATGCCGTGACATGGGCATTCGGACACCTCGTTCAGCTTGCCATGCCCGACGGCTACGGCGTGCGCGGATTTGTCCGTGACAACCTCCCGATTATTCCCGACACATTCACGCTCGTCCCCCGTCAGGTCAGGACGGAGAAAGGTTACAAGCCCGACAGCGGCGTGGTGTCGCAGATAAAAGTCATCAAAAGACTGTTCGACACAAGCGAACATATCATCGTGGCGACCGATGCCGGACGCGAGGGAGAGCTTATCTTCCGCTACCTCTACCACTATACGGGTTGCACCACTCCTTTCGTGCGCCTGTGGATCAGCTCTCTCACCGACAAAGCTATCCGCGAGGGACTGCGGAAACTCGAAGACGGCAGCAAATACGACAACCTCTACCTCGCCGCCAAAGCGCGGAGCGAATCCGACTGGCTCGTGGGCATCAACGGCACACAGGCGTTATCCATCGCCGCCGGACACGGCACGTATTCCGTGGGGCGGGTGCAGACACCAACGTTGGCTATGGTATGTGAACGCTACTGGGAGAACCGCCGCTTTACGTCCGAAGCATTCTGGCAGCTCCATATCGCAACGGACGGTTGCGACGGCGAAGTCGTGAAATTCTCATCCTCCGAGAAATGGAAAGAGAAAGAACCGGCGATGGAACTATATAATAAGGTAAAGGCGGCAGGTTGCGCCACTGTCACGAAAGCCGAGCGCAAGGAGAAGACGGAGGAAACTCCCTTGCTCTACGACCTGACCACGCTCCAGAAAGAAGCCAACGCCAAGCACGGCTTCACGGCGGAACAGACGCTTGAAATCGCGCAGAAACTCTACGAAAAGAAGTTGATAACCTATCCGAGAACGGGAAGCCGCTACATCCCCGAAGACGTGTTTGCCGAAATTCCCAAACTGCTCGCTTTCATCGGCACACAGCCCGAATGGAAAGACAAGGTGCGGGCAAAAGCCGCCCCGACACGCCGCAGCGTGGACGACGGCAAGGTGACAGACCACCATGCCCTGCTCGTCACGGGTGAGAAACCGCTCTTCCTCTCCAAAGAGGACAATACCATCTATCAGATGATTGCCGGGCGCATGGTCGAGGCATTCTCTGAGAAATGCGTCAAGGATGTGACCACTGTCACGGCGGAATGTGCCGGAGTGGAGTTTACCGTAAAAGGCAGCGTCGTGAAGCAAACCGGATGGCGTGCCGTCTATGGCGAGGAAAAAGAGGAAATTACCATCCCCGGCTGGCAGGAAGGCGACACGCTGACACCGAAAGGCTCGTCCATTACCGAAGGAAAGACCAAACCCAAGCCGCTGCATACCGAAGCCACCCTGCTCTCGGCAATGGAAACGGCGGGCAAGGAAATTGAGGACGACGCACTGCGGCAGGCGATGAAGGACTGTGGCATCGGTACTCCCGCCACACGCGCCTCCATCATCGAAACGCTTTTCAAGCGCGGTTACATGGAACGCTGCAAGAAGTCGCTTGTTCCCACCGAAAAAGGACTTGCCCTCAATTCCGTCGTCAAGACGATGCGCATCGCCGATGTTGCCATGACGGGCGAATGGGAAAAGGAGCTGGCGCGTATCGAGCGCGGGGAACTGTCCGACGACACCTTCCGCAAGGAGATAGAGGCGTACACACGTGAGATAACCTCCGAACTGATCTCGTGCGACAAGCTCTTCGGCAGCCGTGACTCCGGCTGCGCGTGTCCCAAGTGTGGCACGGGCAGGATGCGGTTCTACGGCAAGGTGGTACGCTGCGACAACACGGAGTGCGGACTGCCCGTGTTCCGGCTGAAAGCGGGACGCACCCTGTCCGACGATGAAATCAAAGACCTGCTCACCGAAGGGCATACCAAGCTGCTCAAAGGGTTCAAGAGCAAACAGGGCAAGAGTTTCGATGCTGTTGTCGCCTTTGACGGGGAATATAACACGACTTTTGTGTTCCCGGAGGCTAAAAAGGACAAGAAATTTTCAGGACGGAAGAAATAGTATTAACTTTGCCACTTGTTCAGAGTAATGAATTGTTCTTCGATACCGGATTACACTCATACTTTGGATTTAGTGGTGGCACTCGGAGGGA
>NZ_JACOOB010000044.1:0-1624 GCF_014287315.1 Bacteroides sp. NSJ-39
ATATAGGTATATAAGATAGAGTCAATAAATTGTACGGCATCCTGAACAGAGCAAGAAAATCATCTTAACAGATGAGAAAGATACTTTTACAATGAAGAGTTTGATCCTGGCTCAGGATGAACGCTAGCTACAGGCTTAACACATGCAAGTCGAGGGGCAGCATTTTAGTTTGCTTGCAAACTAAAGATGGCGACCGGCGCACGGGTGAGTAACACGTATCCAACCTGCCGATAACTCAGGGATAGCCTTTCGAAAGAAAGATTAATACCTGATGGCATAGGATTATCGCATGATGATCCTATTAAAGAATTTCGGTTATCGATGGGGATGCGTTCCATTAGTTTGTTGGCGGGGTAACGGCCCACCAAGACAGCGATGGATAGGGGTTCTGAGAGGAAGGTCCCCCACATTGGAACTGAGACACGGTCCAAACTCCTACGGGAGGCAGCAGTGAGGAATATTGGTCAATGGACGGGAGTCTGAACCAGCCAAGTAGCGTGAAGGATGACTGCCCTATGGGTTGTAAACTTCTTTTATACGGGAATAAAGTGATCCACGTGTGGATTTTTGTATGTACCGTATGAATAAGGATCGGCTAACTCCGTGCCAGCAGCCGCGGTAATACGGAGGATCCGAGCGTTATCCGGATTTATTGGGTTTAAAGGGAGCGTAGGTGGATTGTTAAGTCAGTTGTGAAAGTTTGCGGCTCAACCGTAAAATTGCAGTTGATACTGGCAGTCTTGAGTACAGTAGAGGTGGGCGGAATTCGTGGTGTAGCGGTGAAATGCTTAGATATCACGAAGAACTCCGATTGCGAAGGCAGCTCACTGGACTGCAACTGACACTGATGCTCGAAAGTGTGGGTATCAAACAGGATTAGATACCCTGGTAGTCCACACAGTAAACGATGAATACTCGCTGTTTGCGATATACGGTAAGCGGCCAAGCGAAAGCGTTAAGTATTCCACCTGGGGAGTACGCCGGCAACGGTGAAACTCAAAGGAATTGACGGGGGCCCGCACAAGCGGAGGAACATGTGGTTTAATTCGATGATACGCGAGGAACCTTACCCGGGCTTAAATTGCAAATGAATAATCTGGAAACAGGTTAGCCGCAAGGCATTTGTGAAGGTGCTGCATGGTTGTCGTCAGCTCGTGCCGTGAGGTGTCGGCTTAAGTGCCATAACGAGCGCAACCCTTATCTTCAGTTACTAACAGGTCATGCTGAGGACTCTGGAGAGACTGCCGTCGTAAGATGTGAGGAAGGTGGGGATGACGTCAAATCAGCACGGCCCTTACGTCCGGGGCTACACACGTGTTACAATGGGGGGTACAGAAGGCAGCTACCTGGCGACAGGATGCCAATCCCGAAAACCTCTCTCAGTTCGGATCGAAGTCTGCAACCCGACTTCGTGAAGCTGGATTCGCTAGTAATCGCGCATCAGCCATGGCGCGGTGAATACGTTCCCGGGCCTTGTACACACCGCCCGTCAAGCCATGAAAGCCGGGGGTACCTGAAGTACGTAACCGCGAGGAGCGTCCTAGGGTAAAACTGGTAATTGGGGCTAAGTCGTAACAAGGTAGCCGTACCGGAAGGTGCGGCTGGAACACCTCCTTTCTGGAGT
>NZ_JACOOB010000045.1:0-2500 GCF_014287315.1 Bacteroides sp. NSJ-39
TAGACTTTACAGGTTCTGTTTATTGTACTACTGGTACTTGTTTATTTATAATATATAGATCAACCATCTATAGAAGTATAGATAGAGATAAACAAGAGAAACAAGAAGCCGAGTCTAACATCAGGTAGACAAGGTTGAACTAGTCCTATAGCTCAGTTGGTTAGAGCGCTACACTGATAATGTAGAGGTCGGCAGTTCAACTCTGCCTGGGACTACCAAGCTCAAGAACGAGGAATAGTGACAGCTAAAAGCTAAAAACTAAAAACAACATTCTTGAATAACCTCTTGGGGGATTAGCTCAGCTGGCTAGAGCATCTGCCTTGCACGCAGAGGGTCAACGGTTCGAATCCGTTATTCTCCACTCTCTCTGAAAAGAGAAACGATCTTTGACATGATGTACAAAAAGTAAAATAAAAAGTAAGAGCTAAAAGTATATATCAAACCGTACGTGTTCGAATATGCAATATTGACAGCCGGAAGCAATTCCCAAGTCAATACCAGTATGAGAATAAAACGTTTGAAAGAAAGTAAGCAAGGGCGCATGGCGGATGCCTTGGCTCTCGGAGGCGATGAAGGACGTGATAAGCTGCGATAAGCTTCGGGTAGGTGCAAATAACCTTTGATCCGAAGATTTCCGAATGGGACAACCCGTCATTCTGAAGGAATGACATCTTGCATAGCAAGAGGCTAACGCAGGGAACTGAAACATCTTAGTACCTGCAGGAAAAGAAAATAATAATGATTCCCCAAGTAGTGGCGAGCGAACGGGGATTAGCCCAAACCAATGTTGTTACGGCAATATTGGGGTTGTAGGACCACGATGTCGCAAGACATTTCATGAGTAGAACTCCCTGGAAAGTGAGACCATAGACGGTGATAGTCCGGTATACGAAGTGAAACGAAGCGTAGTGGTATCCTGAGTAGCGCGGGACACGAGAAATCTTGCGTGAATCTGCCGGGACCATCCGGTAAGGCTAAATACTCCCGAGAGACCGATAGCGAACCAGTACTGTGAAGGAAAGGTGAAAAGCACTTCGAACAGAAGAGTGAAATAGTCCCTGAAACCGTGCGCCTACAAGCGGTCGGAGCTTCGTAAGAAGTGACGGCGTGCCTTTTGCATAATGAACCTACGAGTTACTTTTTCCGGCAAGGTTAAGCATTTCAAAATGTGTAGCCGAAGCGAAAGCGAGTCTGAACAGGGCGACTAGTCGGAAGGAGTAGACGCGAAACCAAGTGATCTACCCTTGGTCAGGTTGAAGGTTAGGTAACACTAACTGGAGGACCGAACCGATAAGCGTTGAAAAGCTTCCGGATGAACTGAGGGTGGGGGTGAAAGGCTAATCAAACTTGGAGATAGCTCGTACTCCCCGAAATGCATTTAGGTGCAGCCTCGGGAATTACTACTGTGAGGTAGAGCGACTGATAAGATGCGAGGGCTTCACCGCCTATCAAGTCTTGATAAACTCCGAATGCGCAGTAGTTCTATCCCGGGAGTGAGGGCATGGGTGCTAAGGTCCATGTCCTAAAGGAGAAGAATCCGGACCATCAGCTAAGGTCCCGAAATAATTGCTAAGTTGAACTAACGAAGTCAGATTGCTAAGACAGCTAGGATGTTGGCTTGGAAGCAGCCATTCATTTAAAGAGTGCGTAACAGCTCACTAGTCGAGGAGTTTGGCGTGGATAATAATCGGGCATCAAGCAATTTACCGAAGCTATGGGATGTTAACTAAACACTAACATCGGTAGGGGAGCATTCCACTCTGCGTCGAAGGTGAAGCGTGAGCTTTGCTGGAGCGTGTGGAAAAGCAAATGTAGGTATAAGTAACGATAAAGGGGGTGAGAAACCCCCTCGCCGAAAGACTAAGGTTTCCTGATCAACGCTAATCGGATCAGGGTTAGTCGGGTCCTAAGGCTCAGCCGAACGGTGATGCCGATGGCAGAACAGGTTAATATTCCTGTACTACCTTAAGGAGTGACGTGGAGACGGAGGCGTGACAGCGCCGCGGACTGACGGAATAGTCCGTTGAAGGGTGTAGATGTTGATCTTTGCAGGCAAATCCACAAAGAGAGTCGAACCTGATAGTATACCAATTCCTTCGGGAAACGGTAATAGTGCGTGTAAGCATACTCCCGAGAAAATCCGCTAAACTTAATCCTTGAGGTACCCGTACCGCAAACGGACACACGTAGTCGGGTTGAATATACTAAGGCGCTTGAGTGATTCACGGTTAAGGAACTAGGCAAACTGACCCTGTAACTTCGGGATAAAGGGTCCCAACGAGAGTTGGGCGCAGAGAATAGGTCCAGGCAACTGTTTAACAAAAACACAGGGCTGTGCCAAATTGAAAGATTACGTATACAGCCTGACACCTGCCCGGTGCTGGAAGGTTAAGAGGAGATGTCATCGCAAGAGAAGCATTGAATTGAAGCCCCAGTAAACGGCGGCCGTAACTATAACGGTCCTAAGGTAGCGAAATTCCTTGTCGGGTAAGTTCCGACC
>NZ_JACOOB010000046.1:0-4577 GCF_014287315.1 Bacteroides sp. NSJ-39
GAATCTTTCAATGCTAAAATTAAACTATTCAGAGCAAACCTAAGAGGCGTAGCTGACAAGAGGTTCTTCCTTTTCCGCATCGCTAAACTATATGCGTATCCCCACTAAATTTCTACTGAGCCGAGATATGCAAGCAATTCTCTGAAAATCTCGTCAATGATTCGGGTAATGTTCCACGTCGTGGTCCTGTTCCCAAGTTTTCGGATTTGGAAGTGGTGGCGCTATCCCTGACGGCAGAGACCGAGAGCATTGATAGTGAGAAGTGGTTGTTCGACTATAAATTGCAAGAATACAAGGACAGCATTCCCAATCTCATATCAAGGAGACAGTTCAATGACCGCAGGAAGAAAACGTCAGGCCTGTGTGAGGAACTGCGCAAGCGGATTGCCATGGAAATGGATGGCGGAGAGGAACAATTCTTTGTTGACTCCAAGCCGATAGAGGTCTGTAGGGTTGCAAGAGGAAAACGTTGCAAGATGGGGCGTGCCGGCAATTTCTCGCAAGCTCCCGACTTCGGCTTCTGTGCTTCGCAGAACACGTATTATTTTGGTTATAAGTTACACGCTCTCTGTGGGTTAAGTGGAGTTATCCATTCCTATGATCTGTCAAAGGCAAGTGTGGCTGACCTCCATTATATGAAGGATGTAAAACATACTTATCACGACTGTAGCATCTATGGTGACAAAGGGTATATTGGAGCTGACGTACAGCTTGACTTGTTCGAAACCGCACACATAAGACTGGAGTGTCCGTATCGGCTCAACCAAAAGGATTGGAAACCGACATTCATTCCGTTTGCAAAGGCAAGAAAGAGGATTGAGACAATATTCTCACAACTTACAGACCAGTTCTTGGTCATCAGGAACTACGCGAAAATAACGAATGGTTTGTTTGCCAGAATCATTGGCAAAATTAGTGCACTTACCATTCTGCAATACGTAAACTTCATTAACGACAAGCCCATTGGCAGAATTAAGTATGCACTAAATTAATTCCGCCAACAGGTTTAGTAACTTCTTACAGGTGAATACTTGAATTCAAATCGTGGAGAAGTGAATAGACAGTATTACCCGACAGAGCAACTATGACAACGTAACGCCTTTACAAAAAAGTCGGTACACGAAACCCATAGACTAATTGTCTTGACCTAAAAGAGATTGGAATTTTCAGGACTGCCTATCACTTAGATAGAAGTCCAAGGTCTGCTGAAATACATAATTCAAAAATTGAAATTGCTTGACTGCAAATTTAGTAACTTTGCTTGACAAATTAACGAGAAAGAAGAGAAAATGAAAACCGACCGCATAACATCACCTATACGCAAGCAGGGCTTTCGTGCTTCGTAGGACAGTTAAGTGGTAAATTTAAAGTTCAGTTCTTCGTAGGAAGTTCAGTGGTTAAAATCCCTGCCTGCGTATAGCTGAGAACCGTTATTTGATGATGAGGGCTATTCATATAAATGTAGGTTAAATTTTTCTGACCATTTCAAACTGTTGTCCTTTTGGGGTAAGTCCTAATGATGACAAGAAACCAGTGACTGATTCACAATCGCAATCAACATTAGTAAATTTGAGTACATCGCTTTGAAAATGACTGACAGCACTTTTAAGCAAGGACTTACCTATTCCTTTACGCCGGTAATCTTTTGCAACTGCGAGGGATGAAATATCGCCTGATGCCGGTTCAAAGATAACAAATCCGACAAGTTCTTCTCTTTCATAAGCTCCCAATATGTCCAAATTGTCGATTCCGCGTTCCAGTGAAGCCCTGTCATTTTGCCATGAAGGATGAAAATCGAACCAGGCCGTTTGGTTAAGGCAGTTTTTTAAATCCGATGGGAGTATGCGACATGCGGTATGGTTTACTTGCAATACAGGAACAATATCGCTCAGTTTGGCAGAGTAGTAGTTGAAATTTCTCTGTGTTTCAAAGCCTAATTTGCGATATATTTTTATTGCTTTGTGATTGTGTTGCAAAACTTCCAGTACATATTGCCGAACTCCTTGTTGATATATCAATTCGAGGCTGAAAGTGAATATTTTTTGGGTTAGGTGTAATCCCCGGAATGAAGGTACGGTTCCCGTCCCTGTGTCATAGGCCGTCAAGATGTTGTTGTACATGCCTGTTCCGTTAAACACAAAAGAAATCAGCCGTCCTTCGAAAAATGCTCCGAAAGATAGTTGTGGATTGTATCCTCGTCGGTCGAGCATGCGTCGCAATTCATCCGCATTCAAAGAGAAATCATAATCTTTGAATGCGGATGAGAATGCCGCATACAAATCTTTGAAAGAAACGGACTCTAAAGAATGAATGATGATTCCCATATCGGACGGTGTTATGTGTTTGGATTTTTATCACTATTCTCTACGGTTAAACCGTGCTGTTTGAGAAAGCTGAGCTTATCCCAATAACCTCTTTGGAAAACGATTTTATCGTTTTGCACATGGAAGAATCCGCATCCTCGCAACCCGAGCGGATCTTTCCATTCCATGATAGCCCATTCTCCATCCTCGAATATATGCTCAACAATACAAACCATTTTTGAGGTTGCAAATTCATTTACAAACATTTTATGGATAGCTGTTTTTCCTATAACCGGGGTGTTTGCGACTTGATGGTTTATGGCATCCTGAGCGTATAAGTTTGCCAAAGCGACTGCATCGGCGGCGTTGAAGCAGTCAATCCATTCTTGTAGTATCTCTTTTGGCGTCATATTTTTCGTATCTTTTATTCTTTAATATTTAATTGTTGCTTTTTCCTCTATAAGTTAGAATTAGACATTTTTTCTAATTCCTTTTGAAATGATCATCAAAAACAAAATTAGTATTTTTTTCTGTTTTACTGATGATTCTGTAGAAATATTCTCGTTCATATTATTGTGTCATAAGGAACGTGTCAAAAAAGCGGTTTCCACATTACAGCTTTATGGTAAAATGAGTTTAACCAACTACATAACGCAATCTGTTGTCGGTACTGTTATCTATTTCCCATTCGTATTCTATTTAGCCCCTTATTGTGGGTATGCAGCAAGTTATCTTATCGAATTCACTCTCTTTGGGAGTCAAATATGGTTGTGCAAATGGTGGCTGACAAAACATAAACAAGGTTAGTTGGAATGTTTTTGGTATAATGTTTATAAACATAAATCAAGAAAGAATAAATAAATTTAATAGAGGCTGCCCAAAAAGAAAGAAATTCTTGCAATCACTCTTCTACAGATACTTGCAGAGGGGATAAGATTTACTTTTAGACCTTTTGGATAGCCCCTATTAATATTTTATATAAAATTCATAATTTTAAATTTTTATCCCTTTCGATCGGTTTTCATCCTTAAACTGAAAACCCGGACGCCCGATAATGATATGATTGGCAATGAAATTGCCAGACGGACTTCGTTTATCCATCGGGCTGCGAATCTGCGGGACATCATCGGTTTGTTGTGGCGATATGCTCCGTACACCTTCCGCATCTGGCTTGATCTCCTGCCCGTTCTTTTCTTTTTCGGTGACTTCCTGCGCGGGCGGCGCAAGCTCCAACTGTATCTTGCGGTCAAGCGCGGCAAGTTCGGACTTCAACTGTTTCAGTTCGTCCTCTTTCTTCCACACCTTGCCCGCTATCTCCTGCAACTGCGGAACCTCCTTTTCCAGCACCTCGTTCTTCGCCTTATACTGGTCGATGATGGACGGAATCCTCTCCAATGCATTCAGGAAATTACGTGCGGCGGCTACCGGGTCAGCCATCGCCAGATGCCCGTTGTTATAGGTGTATTTGTAATTCCCTTCCACCACGAAGCGATTGTCGGTAAATTCCAGCCCCTCTTTGAGTATCCTCTCGCTGACCACCATTATCGGGAAACCGTAAATCTCCCCGACAGGCTTGTACAAACCGCCCGTCGTGGCGTTCTTGGCTATCTCCTGCAAACGCTTTCCAATAACTTTTTCGTCGGTTGAATCCACGCCGTCCACCTTGACAATATTAAGGCGACTACCTTCCTTATCAGTCTGCACAACGGAAAGAAAACGGTTCCAGTCCTCCGTCATGGCTTCGATGACAGCCGTGTTGTTGCGCAGTTCCCCCGTCTTGGCTTCCAGCTTGAACTCCGAATCGCGCTTGCCCTTGTTGAACGACTTGCGTTCCCCTTCAAGCGATGCGATACGCTTCTCCAGTTTCGCCTTGTCCAAAAGGTCGGTATTGCCGGAGAGCAACGCCATGTACTCCGAGAAGTTCATGCCCGATTTCTCGTCCATAGCCCCCTCATCGATGGTACGTGCGCCCATCGCCCCGCTTTTGAGCTGCGAGATGAACGTCTGCTTGCAGTGCAGCAGGTTGAACTTGTAGCTGTCCAACGACTTTTCCACCGCGTAGATGATGACATCCACATTGTTCCCGGCAAAACGCTTGGCAATCTCGTTGCCCGCCCTAACTCCGCGTCCGTCACGCTGTTGCAGGTCGGATGGACGATCGGGTAGGTCAAGGGCATTACTGCCCTCTTCCCCCCTCAGAACCGTACGTGAGAGTTTCCCCTCATACGGCTCAAGCTTTTCTAAATCTCTATTCTTATATAGAGACCGGCTCAT
>NZ_JACOOB010000047.1:0-3264 GCF_014287315.1 Bacteroides sp. NSJ-39
CCCGTTCCGCATTATAACACGTGCCTTGCCGGTATCCGTGCCGTCGCCAAGCGTTGCGGCATCACCAAGCATATCACGTGGCATCAGAGCCGCCACACGGCAGCCACGACGATATTCCTCTCCAACGGTGTTCCCATCGAAACCGTCAGCTCCATGCTCGGACACAAGAGCATAAAGACGACGCAGATTTACGCAAGTGCGCCCAGAATGGTCGCTTAATAAATACTTCTTTAGCAAGAAGTTAGGATTGGGTTCGATATAATCCTATCGTCAATCAGTTTATCCAAAGGGGAAACCCGATGGGGAGTGTAGCATACTGATTAAAGCTCCAAGTCCACTAATAGTCAGGTGGCAACTGAGGGGCAAGACGAAAAGACATACATAAGGATGAAGCCTTGATTGGTTGAATGATAGTTCAGTGGTACCAAATCTTGCAACAACGGAAGACTATTATACATACGTTGTTTCATAGTACTCTGCCTATTTTGTGCGTTAGTGCAGAGCATAAAGAACCGACTATGACACAGCCGCAATAAGCGGACAAGAACGAAAGTCGCATCCGACAGTATGTCGTGCTAATAGTTATTAAGAGAACTAACTGGGGATTACCTAAGTCGGAACGCTGGAACAAACAGCTATAAAGAAAGCTTTTGAATATCCGATATGGTAACGGAACTTCCGTAGTAGTCTGAGCAAGGGAAAGCCTTGTACATGGCGAAGGGAAGTAGTCTGTAACTTTAATACAAACAACGGAAAACGTGAGAGACGTATGAGAAATCCAGAGCAAGTATTAAACATTTTAGCTGGACACAGCAATGAGCCCGAGTATAAATACGAAAGGCTTTACCGTATTCTATTCAATGAACAGATGTTCTTTGTCGCCTACCAACGTATGTATGCAAAGCCGGGCAACATGACACCCGGCACAGATGGCAAAACTGAGGATGAAATGAGCATTGATAGGATAAACAAACTCATAGAGAGTATAAAGGATGAGACTTATAGTCCCAATCCTGCAAAGAGAACTTACATTCCGAAAAAGAATGGGAAGATGCGTCCGCTAGGAATACCGTCTTTTGAAGACAAATTGGTTCAAGAGGTAGTAAGAATGGTGCTTGAAGCCATATATGAGGGACACTTTGAGTGGACATCGCACGGTTTCAGACCAAACCGAAGCTGCCACACAGCACTGAAAAGTCTACAAAACAATTTCAACGGTGCAAAATGGTTCATTGAGGGAGATATAAAAGGCTTCTTTGACAACATAGACCATAATGTGCTGATAGAAATAATGAAAGGCAGAATAGCAGACGACAGATTTCTTCGTCTGATACGGAAATTCCTCAATGCAGGGTACATGGAAGAGTGGCAATTCAACAAGACTTATTCAGGGACACCGCAAGGTGGTATCATAAGCCCTATTTTGGCAAACATATACCTAGACAAGTTCGATAAGTACATGGATGAATATGCCAACAAATTCAATAAAGGGACAGCAAGAAGCCGCAACAAGGATATTTGCAAACTCAACAGCAGAGTACACTACCTAAAACGTAGGATAAATGAAGTAGAGGATGTAAACGTAAGAACAAGGATGGTAGAAGAACTGCACGAAAAGCAGAAGCTGATACTTACAATGCCAAGTGGCAATGATATGGATGTAAACTTTCGCAGGTTGAAATACGTGCGCTATGCCGATGATTTCCTTATCGGAGTTATCGGAACGAAAAACGAATGTGAGACAATCAAAGCTGACATCACTAAGTTTATGCAGGAAAAGTTAAGGCTGGAGATGTCACAGGAAAAGACTTTGATTACAAATGCACAAGACAGCGCAAAATTTTTGGGTTACGAAATATATGTCCGTAAAGACTATGCCACAAAGAGAAACAGTAACGGAACAGTGCGCAGATACTTCAACGGGAATGTGATACTACACGTTTCAAGAGAAGTAATCAAGAACAAGCTGCTCAGCCTCGAAGCCATGAAAGTTGTCACCAAACACGGCAAGGAGACATGGGTGTCAAAAGGCAGGACTTATATGATTGACAATGAAGCGCACGAGATTGTATCTCAGTTTAATACCGAAATACGAGGGTTCTACAACTATTACTCAATAGCAAACAATGCATCGGCTTTGGGACGCTCTTTCGGCTGTATTATGAAGTTCTCCATGTACAAAACTCTTGCTCAAAAGCTGAATATGTCAGTGAGAAAAGTCATTGAAAGATACCGCAAGGACAATCTCTTTGCAGTGCCTTTTGTAAACAAGGGAGGAGAAACCAAGTACAGGGTATTCTATAATGAGGGATATGCCCGCAAAACGGATTGTGAAACAGCCCCAAGTGACAATCTGCCGTACATGTTCAAAATGCCATCATTGAGTCTGATAGAAAGGCTTACAACAAAAACGTGCGAACTATGTGGCAAGCACGGAGAAGTGGTAATGCACCATGTCCGCACACTCAAAGAGTTAAAAGGTAAAAATGACTGGGAACGCAAAATGCTCTACATGCACAGAAAGACTTTGGTTGTATGTGCGGAGTGTAACGCAAAAATCCAGAGATGTGTCAAGTAAGATGATGTTACAGATGGAGAGCCGTATACATGGAGACGTGTAAGTACGGTTCGGGGGCAGGTAAGCGAAAACCTACCGCTGTAAAGCGGAAAGGCGTTGTTTGCCGAGCCTACAGATAACCAAAGAGAAGCTCAATCAGGACATGGAGAACCTTGCCGCAAGATTGAACGGCGTCGAGGAATTTGCAGGTTGCACCATCTAAAAAGAAAAGCCATGAAACGTGACACAATCATCATCGAGGACAAGGCAGTCAGCGTAACCGGTAACGACGTGTGGATGACCGCCACAGAAATAGCCGGATTGTTCCATACGACCGTCCCGGCAGTGAACGCCGCCATCAGAGCCGTCCGCAAGTCGGACGTGCTGAACGACTACGAGGTGTGCCGCTACATGCAGCTTGAAAACGGGCTGCACGCGGACGTGTACGCCCTTGAAATCATCATCCCGGTCGCTTTCCGGCTGAACACCTACAACACCCACCTGTTCCGCACATGGCTGGTGGGAAAGGCACTCTCACAAGAGAAACGGCAGACATACGTGATGTTCATACAGAACGGAAAAGCCGGGTATTGCTGATTGCACATACCCCATAAGACAAGTAAACGGGTAGCACCACAAAAGGTGTCACCCGTTTACTTTTTCATGAAACCGCCTCACTCCAGCGGCTTGCGGTAGTTCGCTTCCAG
>NZ_JACOOB010000048.1:0-3249 GCF_014287315.1 Bacteroides sp. NSJ-39
TTGCAGCACCATCCCGTACGTAATCTGTCAGAAGAAAAAAGAGAGATTGCCGCCTACGTCAGCAAGGCTCTGTCTTTCGTAAGAAAGATGCAGAAATTCCTTGCCACGCCCCAAGTGCCGCCACTGATATCCGCCAACAACACAACAGAAACCGCCACCAGCCTCCTGCAATGGACGGGCAATGCCATCGACCTCGTGGAACTTATCTACGGCATCGACGAGATGGGCTGCATCAACAACGGCAACATGCCGCTCAAACAGCTTGCCCCGCTCCTTTACAAGATATTCGGGGTTGAGTCGAAGGACTGCTACCGTTTCTACACCGATATCAAACGCCGGAAGAACGAAAGCCGCACCTACTTCCTTGACAGAATGCAGGAGAAATTGAACGAGAGGATGCTGCGCGATGATGAGTTGGATCGTATGAGGAGATAAAAAACAAATTCATTAGAATAAATCACATCAATTCAATTCATTATTTTGTTATATTAGAAAAAGATATTAACTTTGCATTGAAATTGATATAGTCATAATTCAGATGAACTCAATACACGATATAACAGACTACATTATCTTACGAGTAAAATCGGAAGATAGATTTGCGTCTTTAATAAATTTAAAGTTGCAGAAGTTATTGTATTATGTTCAAGCATGGTCTTATGGTATCAATAAAAAACCTATGTTTGACGGCGAGTTTGAAGCATGGATTCATGGTCCGGTAAATCGAGAAATCTACAATCGATTTAATTCTACAAAATATCTCTATTCAGAAATCAATATTGATGATTGCATGAATCACAATGTGAGTTTATCATCAGAAGACGCTGAATTCATTGACTTTATATTGGAGAATTATCTTAAATATAGCGGTGCTGAATTAGAACGATTGTCCCACAATGAGATGCCTTGGATTAAAACACGTGGAGATTTAAATGTAAATGAGCGTTGTGACAAGGTTATTACTCCAGAACTAATGATTGAGTATTATGGGAAAAAATGGGAAACTATTAAATCTTAATTCAGATTCTCCTAAATACGGAAACAAATCATTAGTTACCAAAGAACAAGAAAATGAGTTAAAGAGAAGGAAGATAACTTTTTCCTTCTCTTACTTTAAGCAGATACCTAATTTTCAGATTGGAGAGTGTTCTAAGGGATGGCATATTGGGCTTCTTGAAAGATTAGGTGCTTTGGGTACTATGACACCGCAAGAAGTATTAGAAGAAAATAGAGGTAGTATTGCATTAAGATGTCATCCAATAGATTGGAGTGCTAAAAACATTCCTATTCAACGAAAAGATTTAGATTGGCTACCAAAAGAAATATTGGACAATGAGACAGATTTTCCAATAATGCAATTTTCGATAACAAAAAGTACGGGGCGTATTGTAGGTTATTTTGATCGGGATTCTTCTATATTTCACATAGTATTATTAGATCCTGAACATAATATACAACCGGCAAAGAAAACTAATTATCAAATACAACCAACTACAAAAGGGTTATCTCAATATGATGATTTATTAAATAAGTTGGAACGAATTAAAAGTATCGTATCAGATTGTTCTGATAAAAAGTGCAAATTGCATTCACATATTAGTGTTATAGAAGAATTACATGACAATATTGTTTATATAGGACTTGATAATGACTTCTATAGCACTTATCAAGAAATCTTAAAGAAAATTCCATTGCAAAAAATTTTGGAAAACGGAATCTTAGTAAGTATGGATAATGCTTAAGTTCTAAAAAAATGAAGAAAGGTTTATGGTAAGCCTTTCTTCATTTTTTTATTTACTTCTGCTGCAACAGATATTTCAGGTTATCATCGCCCGCGATGCGCTCCAGTTCCTCCTGCACAATCTGCTTCACCTCTTCCTTGATACGCCGGTAGTTCGCCTGCACCGTTTCTTTCATGCGGTCGTTGCCGTCCTCGTCCGTGAAATCGGTAATGACCGGAATTTTCTTGTAGGCACGTTCCTCCCGCTTCACCTTCTCGGCATCCACCACAATCTCGCAGTGAAAAATTTTCTGTTCGATACGTTCGTTGAAGTTGTCGGACACCGAACCGACAAACATTCCCTGCGTCAGACCGGAAATCTTGCTCGGCGGAATGAGCGCATCCATCTGCGTGTTGATGGAGGTGGAAACATCCTGCCGGTTGATGGAGATAGACTGCCGTTTCTGCAACACCTTACCGAACCGTTCCGATAGTGTCTTTGCCGTTTCACCTACCACCTGCCCGGAGAAAATGTTACCGACCGTATTCATCACCACTTTCGCCTCCTTATCACCGTAGTCGCGCACCAGCTGGCTGAAATCCTGAAATCCCAGACACACGGCAACCTTGTTGCTTCGGGCGGTGGCTATAAGGTTGTCCAACCCCTTGAAGTATATCGTGGGCAGCTCGTCGATGATGACCGATGACTTCAGCATTCCCTTCTTGTTGATGAGCTTCACGATGCGGGAGTTATACAATCCGAGAGCCGCCCCGTAGATGTTCTGACGGTCGGGATTGTTGCCCACGCATAGGATTTTCGGCTCTTCGGGATTGTTGATGTCCAGCGTAAACTCGCTGTCCGACATCACCCAGTAGAGCTGCGGTGAAATCATCCTCGACAGCGGAATTTTTGCCGACGCTATCTGCCCCATGAGCTGCTCCGCAGCCCCTCCGAGCCAAGCATCCATGAACGGGGAAAGGTAATTCTCCAGTTCGGGATAGGAAGTCAGTATCGGAAAAATATCCTCGTAGCGGCGGTTCAAAAACTCGATGGCATGGGGAAACGTGCAATACTTCCCGTTCTGATAGATTTTAAGATACCATATAATACTGGCGAACAAAATGATAGGTGACTCCACGAAGAAGTCGCCCTGCTTTTGCACCCACGTTTTATTGAGGTTGAGCATTATTGTATAGGCACTCTCGTAAGCGTCTGTAATATCCTCCATGAAATCCGGGTGAATGGGATTGCAACGGTGTGAGCGTCGCGGGTCGTCGAAGTTGATTACATAGAATTTCGGCTTCACCTTGTAGCCCTCCGGATTATTCATCAGATGGTTATATGCGATGGTCGAAAGGTCGGGATACTTGAAATCGTAGATGTATTGGCTAAAGCCCTTCTCAATCTGTTGGTCGGGTAGGTCAGCTCCCTTTCGGGAGCTTTCCCCCCTAAGAACCGTACATGAGAGTTTCCCCTCATACGGCTCAAGCAATTCTAAATTTCTATATAGAAACCGGCTCATTATTTC
>NZ_JACOOB010000049.1:0-3123 GCF_014287315.1 Bacteroides sp. NSJ-39
AGGCAGAACTATTCCTTCAGTAAGAATGGCAATGCGTTGCTTGAGCCGTGTGAGGGGAAACTCTCATGCACGGTTCTTAGAGGGGAAAGCCCCAGCAATGGGGCTGACCTACTCGACACTAAACTGATATACGCCATCGGCGCGGTCGTCGGGCTTATCGGGGGCGTGAAAGTGTACGGAAAATTCTCATCGGGTGACCCCGACACCTCAAAAACAGCAGCAAGCTGGTTCGGCGCGTGTATCTTCCTGATTGTAGCCGCCACCATCCTGCGCTCATTCTTCCTTTAATGTAATAATGTATGGCTGAATACCCGGTAAACAAGGGTATCGGCCGTCCGGTAGAGTTCAAGGGCTTGAAGGCACAGTACCTCTTCATCTTCTGCGGAGGTCTGCTGGCTCTCTTCGTCCTGTTCGTCATCCTCTACATGGTCGGTATCGACCAGTGGGTATGTATCGGCTTCGGCGCGGCATCGTCCTCCCTCCTTGTGTGGCAGACCTTCGCGCTGAACGCCCGGTACGGTGAACACGGGCTGATGAAATTAGGCGCGGCACGGAGCCATCCCCGATACCTTATCAACCGGCGGCGGATAACCCGGCTGTTCAAACGGCAACGAAAGGAAGAAAGACAATGAGGAATACATCGAAAATGACAACACTGGAAAACAAGTTTCCCCTGCTTGCGGTGGAGCATGGCTGCATCATCTCAAAGGACGCCGACATCACGGTGGCTTTTGAGGTGGAGCTGCCGGAGCTTTACACCGTGACGGGCGCGGAGTACGAGGCAATACACAGCTGCTGGTGCAAGGCGATCAAGGTGCTGCCGGACTACTCCGTCGTTCACAAGCAGGATTGGTTTATCAAGGAACGCTACAAGCCGGAGCTTCAGAAGGACGACATGAGTTTCCTCTCACGGAGCTTCGAGCGTCACTTCAACGAGCGTCCGTACCTGAAACACACCTGCTACCTCTACCTGACCAAGACGACGAAGGAGCGTAGCCGGATGCAGAGCAACTTCAGCACGCTGTGCCGAGGGCACATCATCCCGAAAGAGCTGGACAGGGAAACCACGACCAAGTTCATGGAAGCCTGCGAACAGTTCGAGCGTATCATGAACGACAGCGGGCTTGTCAGGTTGCGCCGCCTCTCCACCGACGAGATTGTGGGGACGGAGGGTAAGGCGGGGCTGGTAGAACGCTACTTCTCGCTCATGCCGGAAGGTGACATCACCTTGCAGGACATCGAACTTTCGGCAAGGGAGATGCGCATCGGCGACAACCGCCTGTGTCTGCACACCCTCTCCGACGCGGAAGACCTGCCGGGCAAGGTGGCTACCGAAACCCGTTACGAGAAGCTCTCCACCGACCGGAGCGACTGCCGCCTCTCCTTCGCCTCCCCGGTGGGGCTGCTGCTCTCCTGCAACCATATCTACAACCAGTATGTGCTGATAAATAACAGCGAGGAAGCCTTGCAGAAGTTCGAGAAGTCCGCCCGTAACATGCAGTCGCTCTCACGCTATTCAAGGAGCAACAGCATCAACCGCGAGTGGATAGACCAATACCTGAACGAAGCCCGGTCCTACGGGCTGACCTCGGTACGGGCGCACTTCAACGTCATGGCGTGGAGCGACGACGCGGAGGAACTGAAGCACATAAGGAACGACGTGGGCAGCCAGCTGGCAAGCATGGAGTGCGTGCCGCGCCACAACACCATCGACTGCCCTACACTCTACTGGGCGGCGATACCCGGCAATGCGGCGGACTTTCCGGCGGAAGAGAGTTTCCACACTTTCATCGAACAGGCGGTGTGCCTGTTCACGGAGGAAACTAACTACCGCAGCTCGCTCTCGCCCTTCGGCATCAAGATGGTGGACAGGCTCACAGGGAAACCGCTGCACCTCGACATCAGCGACCTTCCGATGAAGCGGGGTATCACCACGAACCGCAACAAGTTCGTGCTGGGTCCTTCGGGCAGCGGCAAGTCGTTCTTCATGAACCACCTCGTGCGCCAATATTATGAGCAAGGCGCACATGTGGTATTGGTGGACACGGGAAACTCCTATCAGGGCTTGTGCGGCATGATCCGGCGCAAGACAGGCGGAGTGGACGGCGTGTATTTCACCTACACGGAAGAGAAGCCCATATCATTCAACCCGTTCTACACCGATGATTACATCTTCGATGTGGAGAAGAAGGACAGCATCAAGACCCTGCTTCTTACGCTCTGGAAATCGGAGGACGACAAGGTGACGAAGACGGAGAGCGGCGAACTGGGCAGTGCCGTGAGTGCCTACATCGAGCGTATCCAATCCGACCGTAGCATCGTGCCGTCGTTCAACACTTTCTACGAGTATATGCGCGACGACTACCGCACGGAACTGGCGCAGCGCGACATCAAGGTGGAGAAGTCCGACTTCAACATCGACAACATGCTCACCACCATGCGGCAGTATTACCGGGGCGGACGTTACGACTTCCTGCTCAACTCTACGGAGAACATCGATCTGCTCGGCAAGCGGTTCATCGTCTTCGAGATTGACAGTATAAAAGAGAACCGCGAACTGTTCCCCGTCGTGACTATCATCATCATGGAAGCCTTCATCAACAAGATGCGGCGGCTGAAAGGGGTGCGGAAACAGCTTATCGTGGAGGAGGCTTGGAAGGCCCTCTCTTCGGCAAACATGGCTGAATACCTACGTTATATGTACAAGACGGTCAGAAAATATTACGGCGAGGCAATCGTGGTGACGCAGGAGGTGGACGACATCATCAGTTCTCCGGTGGTCAAGGAGAGCATCATCAACAACTCCGACTGCAAGATACTTCTCGACCAGCGCAAGTACATGAACAAGTTCGACCAGATACAGGCGTTGCTCGGACTGACGGAAAAGGAGAAGGGACAGATACTCTCCATCAACATGGCGAACAACCCTTCACGGCTCTACAAGGAGGTGTGGATAGGCTTGGGAGGCACACAGTCGGCGGTCTATGCCACCGAGGTCAGTGCAGAAGAGTATCTGGTGCGCCCGTAAAGGGAATTTGACGAATGTCGCTTTGGCAAGCGACTGGGCAAGTGTTTAAAATGCCCATTAACAACCGCTAACCGGAGGGGAAAACCCCACAAGGG
>NZ_JACOOB010000050.1:0-3122 GCF_014287315.1 Bacteroides sp. NSJ-39
AGGCAGAACTATTCCTTCAGTAAGAATGGCAATGCGTTGCTTGAGCCGTGTGAGGGGAAACTCTCATGCACGGTTCTTAGAGGGGAAAGCCCCAGCAATGGGGCTGACCTACTCGACACGAAACTCATCTACGCCATCGGCGCGGTAGTCGGGCTTATCGGGGGCGTGAAAGTGTACGGGAAATTCTCGTCCGGCGATCCCGACACCTCCAAGACTGCCGCCTCGTGGTTCGGGGCGTGCATCTTCCTGATTGTCGCCGCCACCATCCTGCGCTCATTCTTCCTTTAATAAACAATGTATGGCTGAATACCCGATAAACAAGGGTATCGGCCGTCCGGTAGAGTTCAAGGGCTTGAAGGCTCAGTACCTCTTCATCTTCTGCGGAGGTCTGCTGGCTCTCTTCGTCCTGTTCATCATCCTCTACATGGTCGGCATCGACCAGTGGATATGTATCGGCTTCGGCGTGGCATCGTCCTCCGTCCTCGTATGGCAGACCTTCGCGCTTAACGCCCGGTACGGCGAACACGGACTGATGAAATTAGGGGCAACAAGGAGCCATCCCCGATACCTTATCAACCGGCGGCGGATCACCCGATTATTCAAACGGAAACGAAAGGAAGAAACGACATGAGGAATACATCCAAAATGACAACACTGGAAAACAAATTCCCGCTAATGGCGGTGGAGCAAGGCTGCATCATATCCAAAGACGCCGACATCACGGTGGCTTTCGAGGTGGAGCTGCCGGAGCTTTATACCGTGACGGGCGCGGAGTACGAGGCGATACACGGCTGCTGGTGCAAGGCGATCAAGGTGCTGCCGGACTTCTCCGTCGTCCACAAGCAGGACTGGTTCATCAAGGAGAAGTACACGCCGGAACTTCACAAGGACGACATGAGTTTTTTGAGCCGCTCTTTCGAGCGTCACTTCAACGAGCGTCCGTACCTGAAGCACACGTGCTACCTCTACCTGACCAAGACGACAAAGGAGCGTAACCGGATGCAGAGCAATTTCAGCACGCTGTGCCGGGGGCATATTATCCCGAAGGAGCTGAATAAGGAAACCGCCGCGAAGTTCATGGAGGCTGCGGAACAGTTCGAGCGCATCATCAACGACAGCGGCTTCGTCAGGCTGCGCCGCCTCTCCACCGACGAGATCGTGGGGACGGACGGCAAAGCCGGGCTGATAGAGCGTTACTTCTCACTCATGCCCGAAGGCGACGCCACGTTGCAGGACATCGACCTCTCGGCAAGGGAGATGCGCATCGGTGACAACCGCCTGTGCCTGCACACCCTGTCCGACGCGGAAGACCTGCCCGGCACGGTGGCTACCGACACCCGGTATGAGAAACTCTCCACCGACCGCTCGGACTGCCGCCTCTCCTTCGCCTCCCCGGTGGGGCTGCTGCTCTCCTGCAACCACATCTACAACCAGTACGTGATTATCGACAACAGCGAGGAGAACCTCCAAAAATTCGAGAAGTCCGCAAGGAATATGCAGTCGCTCTCGCGCTATTCGAGGAGCAACAGCATCAACCGCGAGTGGATAGACCGCTACCTGAACGAGGCGCACTCCTACGGGCTGACCTCGGTGCGGGCGCACTTCAACGTCATGGCGTGGAGCGACGATGCGGAGGGACTGAAACACATAAAGAACGACGTGGGCAGCCAGCTGGCAAGCATGGAGTGCGTGCCGCGCCACAACACCATCGACTGCCCGACACTTTATTGGGCGGCTATGCCCGGCAATGCTGCGGACTTCCCGGCGGAAGAGAGTTTCCACACCTTCATCGAACAGGCTGTGTGCCTCTTCACGGAGGAAACCAACTATCGCAGCTCGCTCTCGCCCTTCGGCATCAAGATGGTGGACAGGCTCACGGGAAAGCCGCTGCACCTCGACATCAGTGACCTGCCGATGAAGCGGGGCATCACCACGAACCGTAACAAGTTCGTATTGGGTCCTTCGGGCAGTGGCAAGTCGTTCTTCATGAACCACCTCGTGCGGCAATACTACGAGCAGGGCGCGCATGTGGTATTGGTGGACACGGGAAACTCCTATCAGGGGCTATGCGAGATGATACGGCGCAAGACGGGCGGCACGGACGGCGTGTATTTTACCTACACGGAGGAGAAGCCCATCAGCTTCAACCCGTTCTATACCGACGACTACGTGTTCGACGTGGAAAAGAAGGACAGCATAAAGACGCTGCTGCTGACGCTCTGGAAGTCGGAGGACGACAAGGTGACGAAAACCGAAAGTGGAGAATTGGGCAGTGCCGTGAGTGCCTACATCGAGCGCATCAGGGCAGACAGGAGCATCGTCCCCTCGTTCAACACCTTCTACGAGTACATGCGCGACGACTACCGCAGGGAACTGGCGGAGCGTGACATCAAGGTGGAGAAGGAGGACTTCAACATCGACAACATGCTTACCACCATGCGGCAGTATTACCGGGGCGGACGCTACGACTTCCTGCTCAACTCGGCGGAGAACATCGACCTGCTGGGCAAGCGGTTCATCGTCTTCGAGATCGATTCCATCAAGGACAACCGCGAACTGTTCCCGGTAGTGACCATCATCATCATGGAAGCCTTCATCAACAAGATGCGCAGGTTGAAGGGCGTGAGAAAGCAGCTTATCGTGGAAGAGGCTTGGAAGGCTCTCTCGTCGGCAAATATGGCTGACTACCTGCGCTATATGTACAAGACGGTGCGCAAGTATTTCGGTGAGGCAATCGTGGTGACGCAGGAGGTGGACGACATCATTTCCTCGCCCGTCGTCAAGGAGAGCATCATCAACAACTCCGACTGCAAGATACTTCTTGACCAGCGCAAGTACATGAACAAGTTCGACCAGATTCAGGCGTTGCTCGGACTGACGGAGAAGGAGAAGTCGCAGATACTCTCCATCAACATGGCGAACAACCCCTCACGGCTCTACAAGGAGGTGTGGATAGGCTTGGGCGGCACGCAGTCGGCGGTCTATGCCACCGAGGTGAGCGCGGAAGAGTATCTGGTGCGCCCGTAAAGGGAATTTGACGAATGTCGCTTTGGCAAGCGACTGGGCAAGTGTTTAAAATGCCCATTAACAACCGCTAACCGGAGGGGAAAACCCCACAAGGG
>NZ_JACOOB010000051.1:0-2723 GCF_014287315.1 Bacteroides sp. NSJ-39
ACCTCGTGGTCGCAAATTCCGCCGCCGTTCTGTTTCAACATCCAGACGCAATCCATCTGTGAGGGATAGACGCTCTTGATACCCCGGCTTGCCAGCCCTTTCAGGTTGAGGTCGGGAAAAGTCTGGTGCGAGCCGTCATACTTCGGGCGCACGAAACAGTTGAACTTGCGGTTATACATCGTCACAAGCCGCTCCTTGAACTGCGGCGACTGCTCTTCCAGCCATTCGGAAAAACCGTTTCGTATCTCGTCAATCTTGGCGTTGGCGAGCTGTATTCCCTCGCTGTCGCGCACCTTGATGTCGTTGCCATGCTCGTCCTTGCCGATGGACTTCATCATGTCAGGGCAGGTGTTGTGCAGGGCGTGTTTCAGGAGGTGCATACCGTCATAGTTCCGGTAATACCCCTTCACCAGAAACTCGTCCGTGATTTTCATGGTGCGGTAGCCGCACGCCACCGAAAACTCGTCCATGCTTGCGGAATAGGCGATTTTCACCTCCGTGTCGAACAGCCGGCTCATGTAGGCGGCATAGACACCCGTCGGAATCCATCGTTCCCCGAAATTGAAGTCCAGATCCTCGAAGGCGATGCGCGGCGGTTCGGCTTCTTTCAGAGCTTCCAACGCCTGCTTCACCTCCGGCATACGCTCATTTTCGGGATTGTCGCCCATCCAAGCCTCTATGCGTTCCGCCTTCTCTATCACGTTCCCGGCAATGAAGCGGTCTTTGATCTCGTAACCGGTCACGAGCGGATTATAATAGATGCGCCCTTGCAGGGCTGTGAGCAATTCCTCCGCCGTGCTGTCGGTTATCGTTCTCATATAGTCAATATCGACAGTGCCGAACTTGTTGAGCGACGCGGACAGGGCTTCTTCGGGTGTGCCTACGTTGGCATGGCTCTCCACCGCGAAGGAAACAGGATGCTCGAAGATGTCCGCCTTGACGAACTTTCCGTTCTCCACCCGTTCCAGCGAAAGGATGTCGCGCCCGCCCGCATCCATCATCACTAACTTCACGTTCTGCTTGGCGTTGAGGTTGCCGTAGCGCATGACAAACTCATCGTAACAGGTATTCAGATGCTCTCGCCACGGAACATTTGCCTCGCGCCGGAGCGATTCATAACGATACAGACGCTCGTAGGCGTCACGCAGTGACACATACAACAACGCCTTTTCCTTCTGGTATCCTTTCAGGTTGAGCGGCTGGAATGTCGCCCCGTATGGCGTGATGTCTTTCAGGTAGCCGATGTTATGACGCCCCCGGTCAGCCACCAGCGACCCTTCGCGCAGGTGCATCTCCGGCGTGCGGTGGTAGGCACGCGGAGAAAGGTCCACGATTTCCTCCTTCGGCTTTTCCGCTTCGATGTCGGGGAAAAGGGAGGTTGCCACCGCTTCCGATGGGGTATCTGTAACGGCAGGTGCTGCGACTGCCTCCGGCTGTGTTTCCTCCTGTCGAGGTTGCTCACGGGGCGTTTCCGACATAGCTTTCACTTCCGTCTTTTCCGCCGCCGCTTGTTTCTCGTTATGCTGTCTCGCCAGCTCCCGAAGTTCTTTCCTGCGTTCCGGTGTCAAACCCATCATCATTTCATAGAAGCCGTTGATGGGAGGATTGGTATCCCAGTCCAACGTGGCATAGATGTCGTCCGGGTCGGCAGGCTTGGCGGTGTTCTCCGTTTTAGCCTCCTTGTTCTCTGTTACAGTCTTAGGGGTGGTAGCCGTCGGCACAGCCGTAACATTTTGTGTGACATGCACCTGTGGCTTGGGTAGAACGCGCCTTGCCGGGCTTTCCTTTTTCGCCTCCTTTTTCTTTTTGGCGGTTTTCGGTTGTTGGCTGACTTCTTCCGTCATCCCCCAGAGGTCGAGCAAGGATAGCTGCACACCGTCAAAATATTTCGGACGTGGCTCTATCTCCGGCTTTTCCTCTGTGGGTTGCGGTTTCTCCGTCGGAGTTTCCACCGCCTGCATCGAAGATGTTGTTTCCATCTTTATGGCAGTACGCTCCACCTCCTTTTGAACGGTAACTTTTTCTTCCGTTCCCGACTGCCGGATTGAACCCGAATACAGACGCATGGCGAGCCTGTAATGGAAATCCTCGTCGAGCATACGGTGCAAATCCCCGGCGATGCCTGCTGCCTTGCCCTCGTGCAGATAGACCATAGCGGGCTTCCCGTATGGGTCGGTGTCAAGTTTCGACGTCGTATGCACGATGCGTTCCGGGTGGTGGATGAAATAGGCGTTGTCGGTCAGGTCGGTTTTCGTGTCCGTCTGTATTACGGTCATCAGCCGCTCGTCCTGCGACATTTCCTTCTTGCTGAGGTTCTTTTGCAGGACAATCAGGTCACTGCCCACTTCTGTCCCCGCGTTGTCCGTGAACAGGTTGTTGGGCAGGCGTATCGCGGATACCAGATCAGCCTTACTGAACAGCTCGTTACGCACGGAGGTCTTGGTGCTGTTCAATACCCCTTGCGAGGTGATGAACGCCACGATACCGCCGTCACGCACGGCATCCAGTCCTTTGAGAAAGAAATAGTTGTGGATGGCTTTCTGGGCGGAGCGTCTGCCGAATGAGTCGCTCCGCTGAAACTCAGGGTCGAACACGGTTATGTCTCCGAACGGAATGTTGGACACCGCCAAGTCGAAATAATTGTTGAACGGTCTTTCGATTTTCTCAAAACCGCAGGTGCGCGTTTTCTTGCCGGGATAGAGATGCCTCAGGATTGTACCCGT
>NZ_JACOOB010000052.1:0-2699 GCF_014287315.1 Bacteroides sp. NSJ-39
ACCTCGTGGTCGCAAATTCCGCCGCCGTTCTGTTTCAACATCCAGACGCAATCCATCTGTGAGGGATAGACGCTCTTGATACCCCGGCTTGCCAGCCCTTTCAGGTTGAGGTCGGGAAAGGTCTGATGGGAGCCGTCGTAGCGCGGGCGCACGAAACAGTTGAACTTGCGGTTATACATCGTCACAAGCCGCTCCTTGAACTGCGGCGACTGCTCTTCGAGCCATTCGGAGAAGCCGTTTCGTATCTCGTCAATCTTGGCGTTGGCGAGTTGTATTCCCTCGCTGTCGCGCATCTTGATGTCGTTGCCATGCTCGTCCTTGCCGATGGACTTCATCATGTCAGGGCAGGTGTTGTGCAGGGCGTGTTTTAGGAGGTGCATACCGTCATAGTTCCGGTAATACCCCTTCACCAGAAACTCGTCCGTGATTTTCATGGTGCGGTAGCCGCACACCACCGAAAACTCGTCCATGCTTGCGGAATAGGCGATTTTCACCTCCGTGTCGAACAGCCGGCTCATGTAGGCGGCATAGACACCCGTCGGAATCCAGCGTTCCCCGAAATTGAAGTCCAGATCCTCGAAGGCGATGCGCTGCGGCTCGGCATCTTTCAGAGCCTCCAACGCCTGCTTCACCTCCGGCATACGCTCATTTTCGGGATTGTCACCCATCCATGCCTCTATGCGTTCCGCTTTCTCTATGACATTTCCGGCGATGAAACGGTCTTTGATTTCGTAACCGGTCACGAGCGGATTGTAGTAGATGCGCCCTTGCAGGGCAGTGAGCAAATCCTCCGCCGTGCTGTCGGTTATCTCCCGCATATAGTCGAGATTGACCGTACCATATTTGTTGAGCGACGCAGACAGGGCTTCTTCGGGAGAGCCTACGTTGGCATGGCTCTCCACCGCGAAGGAAACAGGATGCTCGAAGATGTCCGCCTTGACGAACTTTCCGTTTTCCATCCGTTCCAGCGAAAGGATGTCGCGCCCGCCCGCATCCATCATCACTAACTTCACGTTCTGCTTGGCGTTGAGGTTGCCGTAGCGCATGACAAACTCATCGTAACAGGTATTCAGATGCTCTCGCCACGGAACATTTGCCTCGCGCCGGAGCGATTCATAACGGTACAGACGCTCGTAGGCGTCACGCAGCGACACATACAACAACGCCTTTTCCTTCTGGTATCCTTTCAGGTCGAGCGGCTGGAATGTCGCCCCGTATGGCGTGATGTCTTTCAGGTAGCCGATGTTATGACGCCCCCGGTCAGCCACCAGCGACCCTTCGCGCAGGTGCATCTCCGGCGTGCGGTGGTAGGCACGCGGAGAAAGGTCCACGACTTCCTCCTTCGGCTTTTCCGCTTCGATGTCGGGGAAAAGGAAAGTCCCCACCGCTTCCGATGGGGTATCTGTAACGGCAGGTGCGGCGACTGCCTCCGGCTGTGTTTCCTCCTGTCGTGGCTGCTCACGGGAAGTTTCCGGCACGGCTTTCACTTCCGTCTTTTCCGCCACTTGTTTCTCGTTATGCTGCCTTGCCAGTTCCCGAAGTTCTTTCCTACGCTCCGGCGTCAAACCCATCATCATTTCATAGAAACCGTTGATGGGAGGATTGGTATCCCAGTCCAGTGTGGCATAGATGTCGTCCGGGTCGGCAGGCTTGGCGGTGTTCTCCGCTTTCACCTCCTTATTCTCCATTGCGGGTTTTGCAGTTGGAGCTGTCGGTGTAACCGTGACTTTCGGTTTGGGCGGAGTGGACTTTGCCGTAACTGCCTTTTTCACCGTCTTTTTCTTTTTGGAGGTTTTCGGTTGGCTGACCTCTTCCGTCATCCCCCAGAGGTCAAGCAGGGTGAGCTGCACGCCTGCGGAATATTGCGGGCGCGGTTCTATCTCCGGCTTTTCATCTGCGGGTTGCGGCTTTTCTGTCGGAGTTTCCACCGTCTGCGCCGAGGATACTGTTTCCAATTTTATGGCAGGACGCTCTACTTTATTTTGAACGGCAACTTTTTCTTCCGTTCCTGCCTGCCGGATTGAACCCGAATACAAGCGCATGGCAAGCCTGTAATGGAAATCCTCGTCGAGCATACGGCGCAAATCCCCGGCGATGCCTGCTGCCTTGCCCTCGTGCAGATAAACCATAGCGGGCTTCCCGTAGGGGTCTGTGTCAAGTTTCGCCATCGTATGCACGATGCGTTCCGGGTGGTGGATGAAATAGGCGTTGTCGGTCAGGGCGGTTTTCGTGTCCGTCTGTATCACGGTCATCAGCCGCTCGTCCTGCGACATTTCCTTCTTGCTGAGGTTCTTTTGCAGGACAATCAGGTCACTGCCCACCTCCGTGCCCGCGTTGTCCGTGAACAGGTTGTTGGGCAGGCGTATCGCGGATACCAGATTGGCCTGACTGAACAGCTCGTTACGCACGGAGGTCTTGGTGCTATTCAATACCCCTTGCGAGGTGATGAACGCCACGATACCGCCGTCACGCACGGCATCCAGTCCTTTGAGAAAGAAATAGTTGTGGATGGTTTTCTGGGCGGAGCGTCTGCCGAAAGAGTCGCTCCGCTGAAACTCCGCGTCGAACACGGCAATGTCACCGAACGGAATGTTGGACACCGCCAAGTCGAAATAATTGTTGAACGGTCTTTCGATTTTCTCAAAACCGCAGGTGCGCATTTTCTGGTCGGGATAGAGATGCCTCAAGATTGTACCCGT
>NZ_JACOOB010000053.1:0-2545 GCF_014287315.1 Bacteroides sp. NSJ-39
TTCTCCGTTTCCTCGGTGGTGTACGCGTAGGCTAAGCACCCAGCGCCTTGTCATATTTCTATGGTAGGTTTCCGAGTACTCGCCTCCGAACCGGACTTACAAGTCTCCCTGTATCCGGCTCTCCACTAATTAATTCAGTCTGATTCTTCGGTCGGGGTCTATTTTTGCATGACACTTTGAGCAGACAGCCAAAGTTTTTCGTCTTCGAGCTATCATTTTCTTTTCCCAGTCGGATTTACCTTTCAGGTCTTTAAGTTTGCGAACGTGATGCATTTCGAGTTTATCGGTAGCACCGCATAATTCGCAAACTTGGAGCTTCAGCCTTTCCATAAGGCTGTTACGTCCACCTGTTATGGAAACTGTCCGTGGAATAGTGTCACAGTAAATATTCCCTGCAACCTTTTTGCGTTTGAAACCATCATGATAAAATGATTGGTAAAGTGTCTTACCCTTGCTATTTTCATATGCCACTTGGAAAAACTTGTTCTTTTTATATTTCAGAAGTATTTTCTTTACAGATGATTTGTATTTGTTCGCAAATACCTTATACATGCTGTATGACATAATGTGATAGAAAGAATTGATGACATAGCTGTTATTGGCTATTGAGTAATAATTATAGAACCCTCGGATTTCGGCATTGAACTGACTGACTATTTCCAAGTCATCCAAGTTCAGCATGTACGTTCTGACGATGGATTTCCAAACCTCTTTGCCATTGACGACCGCGATTCTTGCGGCTTTATAATCAAAGAGTTTCTTCCGCATCGTTTCAAAATTCAGGTACAATACAGGCTTGTGTCCGAATGCACGAACCGTTTTACCGTACTTATCCTTACGTAAATCGTTACACCTACGTATAAATACGTCATATCCGAGAAATTTCGCTGGTTTCTGCGCATTGGTTATCAGTGTCTTTTCGTCTGACAGTTCCAGTTTAAGAGCTTCATTCAAATAATTCTTAATATCCTCTTTTACTGTTTTGCAGTCTTCAAGATTACCGGTAATTCCAATCAGAAAGTCATCTGCGTATCTCACGTATTTTAACCGTTTGATACTGCTGTCCATTTCATTACGTGCCGGATAGTTGTTCCGTTCTTCTCGTAGCCGCTTAATTTCGGCGGTCATCTGTTTCCTTACCTTTACATCTTTCTCATTCTTTAGTTTCTTTGCCAGTCGGTATCTTCGCTGTTCGTAGAGCTTGTATCGAGCGTCGCCTTTTCTTGTTACCCCTTTATTGAACCGATTGATGTATTCCTTGATGTACTTGTCGAACTTGTCAAGGTAGATGTTAGCCAGTATTGGGCTGATAATCCCGCCTTGCGGAGTTCCACTGTACGTTCTATGAAATACCCAGTCTTCCACATATCCGGCATTCAGGAATTTTCTGATAAGCCGTAAAAATCTCTCGTCGGCGATACGTTCCCGAAGAATATTAATCAGTACGTCATGATTGATATTGTCGAAGAATCCTTTAATATCGCCTTCAATAAACCATTTCACGGCAGTGAATGTCTTTTGTATATCTATAAGAGCAGTATGACAACTTCGTTTGGGACGAAACCCATGTGAAGTATGTTCAAAACTACCTTCATAGATTGCTTCAAGTATCATTCTGACTACTTCCTGTACCAGCTTATCATCAAAAGAGGGTATGCCAAGCGGACGTTTTTTCCCGTTTTTCTTAGGTATGTACGTCCTTTTGGACGGATTAGGCTGATAAGTCTCATTTTTAAGACTGCCAATCAGTTGTTCAACTCGGTCAATACTCATTCCGTCAATGGTTTTACCATCGGCTCCTGCCGTCATGTTGCCTGTCTTGCTGTAAATATTCTGATAGGCTACATAAAACATTTCCTCGTTAAACAGCACTCTATACAGCCGCTCAAACTTATAGTTCAAGTTACCGCTGTGTTTACTCAGACTGTTCAACACATTTTCTGGATTTCTCATGTCTCTCACATCTTCCTTTAAATTGTTAAACTTAATTAGCTGCTCCCCTTCGCCATGTACAAGGCGTTACCCTGCTCAGACTACTATGGAAGCTCCGTTGCCATGCCGGATATTCAGGGGCAGACCCCATAGCCCTACAACTGGCTTTCCGGTTTAGGCAATCCCCGTTTAGAAATTTGACGACTATTTGGCTCGATAGATTGTCGGATACGACTTTCGTCCTTTACTACTTATGGTAGTTGCCTTGCGGTAAGTTTATGCTACTCCTGCTACGTGTCATCAGTGTAGTACCGCAACATAACGGTATAATTCCGAAGAATTATTCAACTGTCTTCCGTCATTGCCCAAGGATACGACTGCTCGGACTATCGTTCAACCAATGCAGGCTTTATCCTCATATCTATCATTTTAACTTGCCATTCGGTCGCAGCCTGACAGTTGGCTGACTTATGGCTTTACCAACGTGCTATGTTCCCTTGTGGGGTTTTCCCCTCCGGTTAGCGGTTGTTAATGGGCATTTTAAACACTTGCCCAGTCGCTTGCCAAAGCGACATTCGTCAAATTCCCTTTACGGGCGCACCAGATACTCTTC
>NZ_JACOOB010000054.1:0-2491 GCF_014287315.1 Bacteroides sp. NSJ-39
GTGTCGAGTAGGTCAGCCCCATTGCTGGGGCTTTCCCCTCTAAGAACCGTGCATGAGAGTTTCCCCTCACACGGCTCAAGCAACGCATTGCCATTCTTACTGAAGGAATAGTTCTGCCTCATTTCCTACTAATATTATCAGGGTTAAACTTCTTGTTCTTACATGAACTGTGTATGAGAATCTTAAACGGCTTTCCGTTGACAGTCTCCTTAATAGTCGTCCATCTTCGTTCATCGTCAATAATCTTTCCACAGATTGGACAGCGCATTTCTTGATGAATCCAAATCATACGCAACAAGTCGTCAATCTCACGTAGTTGATTCTCCGTGTTCTTTGACTTACGCCGTGCATAGTAAGGAGCATCGGCAGGGTCGTATGGATTAGTATTGGTTCTAACACGCACGTACTTCAATATGGGAGTGTCCGCCAGCCTTTTAAGACTTAAAGTCGTTTCCTTGCCCGACTTCTTGTTCTTGGTTATAGTGGCGAAACACCACTCACGTCCATGCAGTTGTTTGAAATACCTGTCTTTAATCCAGTGCATACCCTTTTTCGGATGCCTGCGTTTTGCCCATTGCCAAAGTGTTTTGTACACCTCGTAGTCCACACGTGAGAATGCTTTCGATGATGCCCCGTAACGGTAATAATTTGTCCATCCGGGAATCATGTGGTTGAGCATCCTTATAAGTGAGGAAGCCTTTGCCGACTTGTTGCTCTTTATCTTCGTGCGAACCTTATCGCAGAATTGCTTCATCGCATCTTTGGACGGTTTGGTCAGAAGTTTGCCGTTGGACTTGTATTCTCGGATGTTGAAGCCAAGAAAATCAAAACCCTCACTGATGTGGGTTATCTTTGTCTTTTCTTCCGATAGCATCAGTCCACGTTCTGCCATAAACTGCCGTATAAGGGGCAGGATAACATTCTCAATTGTTTCCTTATCCTTTGCAGTGACAATAAAATCATCAGCATAGCGCACGAGATTGATTTTAGGTTCAATCCACTTGCGTCCATAAGCAGTAGGCACTGGTTGCCAGTAAGGCTTGACCGCCTTTTGGACGAGGGATTGAAGCCCGTCAAGAGTCATATTGGCAAGAGTGGGAGAAATTATGCCGCCTTGTGGAGTTCCCTCCTCAGTCGGAAAAAGACTTCCATTAAATACATAACCGCTTTTGAGCCATTTCCTTAATACTTCCTTATCCATAGGGATATTGTTAAGAAGCCATTCATGGCTGATGTGGTCGAAGCATCCTTTGATGTCTCCCTCCAGAATCCATTTAGGAGCAACATCCCTTGAAAGGACATTGTGACATTGGGCTATTGCATCTTGACAACTGCGATACTTACGGAAGCCGTAGGAATGTTGGTCGCCTGTCGTTTCCGCAATAGGGTCGAGAGCCATCAGATAGAGAGCCTGCATCGCACGGTCTTTCATCGTAGGGATTCCCAAGGGGCGTTTCTTCCCGTTCTTCTTCGGTATTTCCACACGACGCAGGGGCATCGGTTGATAGCCACGGCGTTTGAGTGTGTCAATAGCTTTGACTTTTGCCGCATCGGATGACCATCTTACATGGTCAACTCCTGCGGTGTTTTTACCCTTATTAGTAGTAACCCGAACTACGGCAAGATAGCGACCGTAGAACGAGTGGGTCAACAGCCATTGCAAGGATTTGACCTTGCCGTGTCTGCCTTCCCTTTGAGCCTTTACAATACGTGCTTGCAGCTTCCGAACATACTCCTCTGCCTTGTGTCGGTCAATGCTTTTCCAACGTTCGGTATCAGAGAGGACCATATTTTCAGGCGCACACTTTTCTTTCGATTTGTTCATTTGCATTCCTTTCTTTAGAAGTTCTATAAATTTATTGTAAAGAGTTACCTTGTGGAAGTGGGCACACTTTCGTGTCGGATGATGTGGCTCTCTGCCATACATGGCAATGAGGTCAATCCGTATCCGCTCCATTACAGAACAGCATTCGCTTTTTCCACGTTCCTATACCCGCACCCCATATAGGCTTGCCTTGCGGCTTGCTTACCTCCTCTAAGAGGGGGAGGGATACGGGCTTACCACGTTCCATGCAAGTGACGATAATGGGTTAGGTCTGTCCTATCCACCGGCAGTCATTATGTCCGTGCAACCCCACCTGGACAGGGAGTTGACCGACTGCACACCTTTTGGTTCAAGCCTACAGCCTCGCTTTTTGGAGCGAAGCCCTCAACATCATTTGGCTTGTTCTTCGTAACGATGTTTATCAGACATTCACATTGGTTGACCATACCATCAAGTCTCGCCCCTCGGCAGAACGATGTTATCTGCCTTAACCTCCACTCACGCTTCGGTCTATTCCTTTCGGAAAGGGTACTTTGTCAGAGCAGCTTCGCACAAAGAGATTACTCGCAATGCACGTACTCTCAGACTACTGCAAACGGAATTGCAGGTGTAATCAATGAATTAAATCATAGTTACACAATCACTTACGCGGCTCACGTGTCACAC
>NZ_JACOOB010000055.1:0-2479 GCF_014287315.1 Bacteroides sp. NSJ-39
GATACGCCGTGGGTGCGACATGAAGTCGCATAGATAATTGTTAGAATGATACTTACGAGTATCAGCTTTAACCCGCTGTTCCGTCAGCGGTAGCCTACCGACCGATGCACCTTAATGCTGTATTAAGCGGTTGGGACAAAGTACACTTTCGTAAGACGAGACAGCACCGTGAGGGAAAGTCAAGTACGGTTAGTATCATACCGTAGAGTGGCGAGGCTGGATAGTATGGTTAGCGTAAGCGAACTGTTAGTAAACTTCGTAATGTCACGAAAGAGTGTAAGATACTGATACACTCTCCCCAAAGGGGAAGCGGTCGGCTAATCCTCTCCATGGTAGGATTACACGGACACAAGCACCGCCGGAGGATGAGACAGAACCTAACCTATCCGTCAGTTATCTATGTGGAACATGGTAAGCCTGTATATCTCCTGTCATACAGATTGATAGGTAAGCAGACAGTAATGAACGCTGAATGGTATGCAGGTATAAGATAACAGAAAAAGCGAATGCCGTTCTGTAATGGAACGGATACGGATTGAGTCGACATCACGAGCTGGTGCAGACAACATCATCCGACACGAAAGTGGGCAGACTTCTGTGACGACATTCGGAAGGCAAGCAAGTCGAGTGTTGTCAAATGGTGATTCTTTACAATTAACTTTTAGAACTTTCAAAAGAAGGAAAGCAAATGAACGAGAACAAAACATCGTGTGCACCTGCTGACAATCAGCAAACGCTTTGGGACAGCATTGACTGGACTAAGGCAGAGCTGTCTGTTAGAAAGCTACAAGCACGTATTGTAAAGGCTCAAAAGGACGGCAAACACAACAAGGTGAAATCCTTGCAGTGGACGCTGACCCACTCTTTTTACGCAAAAGCCTTAGCCGTAAAGAGGGTTACTTCTAACGGAGGGGGTAATACCCCTGGGGTTGACATGGAAACATGGGAGAAACCCGAAACAAAAATGCAAGCAATAAACGACCTCAGACGCAGAGGCTATCAGCCGAAGCCCTTGAGAAGAGTTCACATCAAAAAGAGTAATGGCAAACTGCGCCCATTGGGAATACCTACATTAAAAGACAGAGCCATGCAAGCACTCTACCTCATGGCATTGGAACCAGTAGCTGAGACGACAGCCGATACTCGTTCATACGGATTCCGTAAGGAACGTCGTTGTATGGATGCAGTAACGCAATGTCATAATATCCTTCGAAAAGGCTATTCTCCCGAATGGATTTTGGAAGGGGATATAAAAGGGTGCTTTGACCATATCAGCCATGAATGGTTACTCGTCAACATTCCGATGGATAAGGCGATGCTCCGAAAATGGTTGAAATGTGGCTATATCTTTAATAAACAGATGTTCCCGACAGAGGAGGGTACACCTCAAGGTGGTATAATCTCTCCCACGCTTGCCAATATGACATTAGACGGATTGCAGAAAGTTCTCGCAGAGAGATATAAAAGAAGAACCATAAAAGGGGAACATTATTCTCCAATGGTGAATCTGGTACGTTATGCCGATGACTTTATCATCACTTGTGAGAACAGAGAAACGCTTGAAAACGAAATCAAGCCTTTGGTAGCCGAGTTCATGGCGGAAAGAGGGCTTACCCTGTCTGAAGAAAAGACGGTGATAACCAACATTCGTGACGGGTTCGATTTTCTTGGTTTTAATATCCGCAAATACGGCAATGAAATATTGACCAAGCCGACCAAGAAAGCCGAAAAACGCTTTATGGAGAATATCCGTAAGGTGATAAAAGGCAATAAGGGTTGTAAGCAGGAGTCTTTAATCAGAATGTTGAACGCTAAAATCCGAGGTTGGGGAGCTTATTATCAGCATGGTGCAACGCGTGATTCTTTTCACAGAATTGACCATCAAATATTCCTCTCCCTATGGCAATGGGCTAAACGTCGCCATTCCAAGAAAGGGAAGCGATGGATTAAAGACCGTTATTGGCATAACATCCGAGGTAATAGTTGGACATTTGCTGCCAAGTTCAAGAAGTCAAATGGGAAGGATGACCAGCTAACATTGCTGACGCTCTCGTCTTCATTCCCTTTCCTGCCATATACGCAGATTAAAGGAGATATGAATCCATTTGACACGGATTGTCGTTTATACTTCAACAAGAGAATGAAGTCGAAAATGCTTGTATCACTAAAAGGACGTAAATCTTTGCTTCACCTATGGGAAAAGCAAGGGAGAATATGTCCAATATGTGGAGAGCCGATAGATACGCACAAGGCATGGAATGTACTGCCAACCGTTCAAAAAGGACGAAAGTGCAATATATTGGTTCATGACGAATGTTTCAAAATATCCCTCAAATCCAATGACAACAGAAAGAAGTAGTATGAGCCGGTCTCTATATAAGAATAGAGATTTAGAAAAGCTTGAGCCGTATGAGGGGAAACTCTCACGTACGGTTCTGAGGGGGGAAGAGGGCAGTAATGCCCTTGACCTACCCGATCG
>NZ_JACOOB010000056.1:0-2429 GCF_014287315.1 Bacteroides sp. NSJ-39
TGGTCGGGTAGGTCAGCTCCCTTTCGGGAGCTTTCCCCCCTAAGAACCGTACATGAGAGTTTCCCCTCATACGGCTCAAGCAATTCTAAATTTCTATATAGAAACCGGCTCATTATTTCCTTTTTTTATTGAGTTGAACAATACTTCTGTGGCAGCTATCATGTATCAGGGTTTTAACCTTTTTACCTTCTACAATGTCTTCTTTGATATACCAAGACATTTCTTTATTGATAGGATTGCCACAAATGGGACATTTTCGATTTTGTCTTTCCCACATTTTAAGGATAGTTTTCTTCCCATTAAGAGTTAAAAGCATTTTGTAGGTCTCCCGTTTGTCAAAATACTCTTTATCCATTGGTTCATACGGATTTACCTCATTTCGTATCTTTACATATCGGATAATTTCTGTGTCAGTGAGGTATTTTAGAGCATGATGTCTTTTATTTACCTCGTCTTTTTTATTTTCGACAGAGAAAGTCCAACTGCGTGTTCCGATTTTTCTGAAGTATTTCTTTTTAATCCATGTTTTACTCTTTTTGGGATGGCGTTTGAGTGCCCATCTCCATAGTTTGTGGAAAATCTGATAGTCTGCTTTACTGAATGTATCAGAGGACACTACATACTTGTAGTAGTTAGCCCAACCTATTATTATCGGATTTAAAAGCCTTATAATAGAACTTTGAGTTACAGAGGGATTGCCTTTAACAAGCTCTCCAATCTTGTCCAAAAATCTTTTGACTCCTTCTTTGGACGGTTTTATAAGCATCTTATCGTTATACTTTCTGATGTTGAAGCCAAGAAAGTCGAAACCATTCTCTATATGGGTAATCTTAGTTTTCTCCTCAGATAGAGTAAGTCCTCTTGTCTCCAAGAACTCCTTTACTAAAGGAAGCACTTCATCTTCCAACATTTCTTTGCTTCTTCCAGTGATGATAAAGTCATCAGCATACCTTATCAAATGTACTTTGGGATAATAGGTATCTCTATGATGATTTATCTTGATAAAGCGTTCTGATAGTTTTGCTTGTAAGCCATCCAAAGCCATATTAGCTAGAGTTGGAGATATTATTCCTCCCTGCGGAGTACCCTCTTCTGTCGGAAACAGCCTGTTGTCGAAAACAAATCCAGATTTAAGCCACTTTTTTAGCATGACTTTATCCATTGGGATATTGTCTATAAGCCATTGGTGACTGATATGATCAAAACAGCCTTTAATGTCCCCTTCCAAAATCCATTTGGGAGAAGCCTCTTTAGCCAATACACAGAAGCATTGTCCTATTGCATCGTGGGCACAACGTTCTTTGCGAAAACCGTATGAACAGTTGTCACCAGTCGTTTCGGCAATGGGGTCTAATGCCATTAAGTATAGTGCTTGCATAGCCCTGTCCTTCATGGTTGGTATTCCCAAAGGTCGGAGTTTCCCGTTCTTCTTTTTAATATGTACCCGTTTTAACGGTTGTGGACGGTATCCTCTTCTCCTTAATTCAGTTATTGCGTTCATTTTCCCATGTGAAGTCGCCCATAAGACATGGTCAACTCCAGCTGTGTTCTTCCCTTTATTGGAAGTCACTCGTCTAACCGCCAATGCTTTGGCATAGAACGAGTGTACCAGCATCCATTGTAAGGCTTTCACCTTGTTATGTTTGCCAGCTTTTTGAGCCTTTACAATACGAGCTTGTAGCTTTTTAACTTCAACTTCACACTTGGTCCAGTTTATGCTTTCCCAAGTGTCCCATTTTGAGTTAGTAGATGCACACGATTTTGATTCGTTCATTTGCTTTTCTCCTTTCAAAAGTTCTAAAAGTTTCTTGTAAAGAATTACCTAACGCAGAAGTCAGCACACTTTCGTGTAGGGTAATGTTGCCTTGTCCAATTCATGGATGATGGCTCAACCACATATCCTCCTCATTACAAGGATGGCGTTCGCTTTTTCTGCAATCCTATACCTGCACCCCGTTCAGCTTTCCTTACGGTTTGCTTACCTGCATTTGCAGGAGAGATACAGGCTTACCACGTTTCGTGTAAATAACATACGAGTAGGTTAGGTTCCGTCTCTTCGCCGGCAGTGCTTATGTCCGTGTAACCCTAATCAAAGAGAGAGTTATCCGACTGCATACTTTTTAGTTCAAGCCTTTCAGTATCTTTGGCTTATTCCAATTTAACGACGATTCAAACAACGATTCACATGTGTTAACCATACTACTCTGCCTAGCCTCCCAACTCTATGATACTAAGAGTTATTGTCTTTCCCTTACGGTTTTGTCTTTTCCTTTCGGAAGGAGTACATTGTCCGGACAGCTTGATACAGAATTATCACTATTGGTGCATCTGTCCGTAGGCTACCGTTGACGGAACAACGGGTTCAATCATTCAATTCCAGCTCGTGGATTAGAATTTTGAACAATTATTTACGCAACTTCGTGTCGCAC
>NZ_JACOOB010000057.1:0-2017 GCF_014287315.1 Bacteroides sp. NSJ-39
ATGAGCCGGTCTCTATATAAGAATAGAGATTTAGAAAAGCTTGAGCCGTATGAGGGGAAACTCTCACGTACGGTTCTGAGGGGGGAAGAGGGCAGTAATGCCCTTGACCTACCCGATCGACCGTCCGACTTGCAACAGCGTGACGGACGCGGAGTTAGGGCAGGTAATGAGATTGCCAAACATTTCGCCGGGAACAACGTGGATGTAATCATCTACGCGGTGGAGAAGTCACTGGACAGCTACAAGTTCAACCTCCTGCACTGCAAGCAGACTTTCATAAGCCAGCTCAAAAGCGGTGCGATGGGTGCGCGTACCATCGACGAGGGGGCAATGGACGAAAAATCGGGCATGAATTTCTCGGAATACATGGCGTTGCTCTCCGGCAATACCGACCTGTTGGACAAGGCGAAACTGGAAAAGCGGATCGCATCGCTCGAAGGGGAACGCAAGTCGTTCAACAAGGGCAAGCGTGATTCGGAGTTCAAGCTGGAGTCAAAGACCGGCGAGTTGCGCAACAACACGGCTTTCATAGATGCCATGACGGAGGACTGGAACCGCTTCCTGTCGGTGGTGCAGACCGACAAGGAGGGCAACCGCCTTAATATAATAAAGGTGGACGGAGTGGATTCCGCCGATGAGAAGGTCATCGGAAAGCGTTTGCAGGAGATAGCCAAGAATGCCACGACCGGAGGGTTGTACACGCAGGTCGGTGAACTTTACGGTTTTCCGATAAAGGTGGTGAGCGAAAGGATACTCAAAGAGGGATTGGAGTTCACCGACAACCGCTTCGTGGTCGAGGGGAACTACAAGTACACCTACAACAACGGGCATCTGGCGATGGCTGACCCGTTGGCCGCCGCCCGCAACTTCCTCAACGCGATGGAGAGGATACCCTCCATCATCGACCAGTACAAGGCGAAGAACGAGGTGCTGGAGATGGAGATACCGCAGTTACAGGAGATAGCGGGTAAGGTGTGGAAGAAGGAGGACGAGCTGAAGCAGTTGAAGTCCGAACTTGCCGCCCTTGACCGAAAAATTCAGCTGGAGCTTGCGCCACCCACGCCCGAAGTCGCAGAAAAGGAGAATGAAGGGCAACAGCTCAAGCCGGAAGCGGAAGATGTGAGGAACAGGCAGGCGCAATATCCCGAAAATGCACCGCCGCAGATACGCAGTCCGGCGGATAGTATCGTTGCCAACCATGTCATAATCGGGCGTCCGGGACTGTATGCCAAGGAGGAAACCCGGTCCAAAGGATTGAAAATATAACCTAAGGAATTTTATCTGAAGTATTAATAAGGGCTATCCCAAAAGGTCTAAAAGTAAATTTTATCCTTTCTGCAAGTATCTATAGGATGGCAACTGCATTTTTTTCTTTTTGGGCAGCCCTTATTAAAATTTATTCTTATTTTAGGTTATATACATTCATGTCCATTTATGTAAAAAATTCCTGCTGACCTTGTTTATGTCTTGTCAGTCACCATTTGCAAAACCATATTTGACCCTCAAAGAGGCTGAATTTGATAAGTAACTTGCTACATACTCATAATAAGGAGCTAAATAGAACACGAATGGGAAATACACAAATGCTAAACTAAAGAAGATATTGGCCAAAATAAACGCTATACCGAGAGAGAAACTTGATTTTTCAACTTCCTAAAACGGTGTTGTTCAAACATTTCTACTTATTTGTACTTGCCAGTTGAACCTACGCTTCCCTAATAAAATGTCTATGGTAAAAAGTTAAAAAATCCTCCCACTTTTGTTAGATATATTTTTTTGTGTAATTTTGTAATCGTTATGCGGCAGTAATAATATACATATTAATACGAGTTAGTAATCCTGTAGTTCTCATATGCTACGAGGAGGTATTAAAAGGTGCGTTTCGACAATGCATCTACTGTAGTATATTATTGCTTAATCCAAATGAATATTATAAATTTAGGAATTCTTGCTCACATTGATGCAGGAAAAACTTCCGTAACCGAGAATCTGCTGTTTGCCAGTGGAGCAACGGAAA
>NZ_JACOOB010000058.1:0-2016 GCF_014287315.1 Bacteroides sp. NSJ-39
ATGAGCCGGTCTCTATATAAGAATAGAGATTTAGAAAAGCTTGAGCCGTATGAGGGGAAACTCTCACGTACGGTTCTGAGGGGGGAAGAGGGCAGTAATGCCCTTGACCTACCCGATCGACCGTCCGACCTGCAACAGCGTGACGGACGCGGAGTTAGAGCCGGAAACGAAATTGCCAAGCATTTCGCCGGGAACAACGTGGACGTAATCATCTACGCGGTGGAGAAGTCACTGGACAGCTACAAGTTCAACCTCCTGCACTGCAAGCAGACTTTCATCAGCCAGCTCAAAAGCGGTGCTATGGGGGCGCGTACCATCGACGAGGGGGCAGTGGACGAGAAATCGGGCATGAACTTTTCGGAATATATGGCGTTGCTATCCGGCAACACCGACCTGCTGGACAAGGCGAAACTTGAAAAGCGCATCGCCTCGCTCGAAGGGGAACGCAAGTCGTTTAACAAGGGCAAGCGTGATTCGGAGTTCAAGTTAGAGTCGAAGACGGGCGAGTTGCGTAACAACACGGCTTTCATAGATGCCATGACGGAGGACTGGAACCGCTTCCTTTCGGTGGCGCAGACCGACAGGGAGGGCAACCGCCTTAATATAATAAAGGTGGACGGTGTGGATTCCGCCGATGAGAAGGTTATCGGAAAGCGTTTGCAGGAGATAGCGAAAAACGCCACTACGGGCGGGCTTTACACACAGGTCGGAGAACTGTACGGTTTTCCGATAAAGGTGGTGAGCGAGAGGATACTCAAAGAGGGATTGGAGTTTACCGACAACCGCTTCGTGGTAGAGGGGAACTACAAGTACACCTATAACAACGGACATCTGGCAATGGCTGATCCGATGGCTGCCGCCCGAAACTTCCTGAACGCGATGGAGAGGATACCCTCCATTATCGACCAGTACAAGGCGAAGAACGAGGTGCTGGAGAGGGAGATACCGCAGTTGCAGGAGATAGCGGGCAAGGTGTGGAAGAAGGAGGACGAGCTGAAGCAGCTGAAATCCGAACTTGCCGCCCTTGACCGAAAAATACAGCTGGAACTTGCGCCGCCCACGCCCGAAGTCGCCGAAAAGGAGAAAGAAGGGCAACAGGTCAAGCCGGAAGCGGAAGATGTGAGGAACAGGCAGGCGCAATATCCCGAAAATGCACCGCCGCAGATACGCAGTCCGGCGGATAGTATCGTTGCCAACCATGTCATAATCGGGCGTCCGGGACTGTATGCCAAGGAGGAAACCCGGTTCAAAGGATTGAAAATATAACCTTAGGAATTTTATCTGAAGTATTAATAAGGGCTATCCCAAAAGGTCTAAAAGTAAATTTTATCCTTTCTGCAAGTATCTGTAGGATGGCAACTGCATTTTTTTCTTTTTGGGCAGCCCTTATTAAAATTTATTCTTATTTTAGGTTATATACATTCATGTCCATTTATGTAAAAAATCCTGCTGACCTTGTTTATGTCTTGTCAGTCACCATTTGCAAAACCATATTTGACCCTCAAAGAGGCTGAATTTGATAAGCAACTTGCTACATACTCATAATAAGGAGCTAAATAGAACACGAATGGGAAATACTCAAATGCCAAACTAAAGAAGATATTGGCCAAAATAAACGCTATACCGAGAGAGAAACTTGATTTTTCAACTTCCTAAAACAGTGTTGTTCAAACATTTCTACTTATTTGTACTTACCAGTTGAACCTACGTTTCCCTAATAAAATGTCTATGGTAAAAAGTTAAAAAATCCTCCTACTTTTGTTAGATATATTTTTTTGTGTAATTTTGTAATCGTTATGCGGCAGTAATAATATACATATTAATACGAGTTAGGAATCCTGTAGTTCTCATATGCTACGAGGAGGTATTAAAAGGTGCGTTTCGACAATGCATCTATTGTAGTATATTATTGCTTAATCCAAATGAATATTATAAATTTAGGAATTCTTGCTCACATTGATGCAGGAAAAACTTCCGTAACCGAGAATCTGCTGTTTGCCAGTGGAGCAACGGAAA
>NZ_JACOOB010000059.1:0-1558 GCF_014287315.1 Bacteroides sp. NSJ-39
GGCTGGCAGTAGAACAAACTTTCGTTAAACCAATACGTTCATTCTTTATTATCAAGTTTTTAGGCTACCTTTGTATTTTATTAACTTATTTACCAAACATTATGGGACTACTCAAACCGAATCAAGCTCTGAACAAAGCATATAGACAGGTTGCGATTGAAACAACAGATTTTGACTTATTCAAAAATGCCCTTCGCACATTGAGAGACAATATTGTGGATGGGCAAAGAGAACACACGCAAAAAGAACATTTACGTAATTTTCTGAGTGAAACGTTCTACAAGCCATACTACATGGCTCCCGAAGAAGATATTGATTTGGCTATCCGATTGGATAAAACTATCAAGTCCAATATAGGGTTATTGATTGAAGTAAAGAGTACCACCAACAAAGGTGAGATGATTTCTAATGACAATCTTAATCGTAAGGCTTTGCAGGAATTATTGCTATACTATCTTAAAGAACGTGTCAATAAGAAGAACAATGATATTAAATATCTCATCGCTACTAATATTCATGAATTCTTTATTTTTGATGCCCATGAGTTTGAACGCAAATTCTATCAGAACAAACAATTACGTCGTGAGTTTCAAGACTTTGTGGATGGACGCAAAACCAGTAACAAAACCGATTTCTTCTATACTGAAATTGCAACAACCTATATTGAGGAGGTGAAAGATAGCCTTGAATACACTTACTTCAACTTACAAGACTATCAACACCTGCTTGATAGAACAGACAGTAGCGCTTCACGCAAACTTATCGAACTTTATAAGATATTCAGCGATACACATCTTTTGAAGCTATCGTTCCAAAATGACAGCAATTCGCTCAACCGTGGATTCTACACTGAGCTGCTACACATTATTGGTATTGAGGAACGCAAAGAGAATAATAAAACCGTGATTGTACGCAAAGCTGTGGAACGGCGTGACGAGGCTTCATTACTAGAGAATACTATTAACCAACTGGATGCAGAAGATTGTTTGCGTCACATAAATGGTCGTTTGTATGGGAATGATTATGAGGAACGGTTATTCAATGTTGCAATGGAATTGTGTATTACTTGGATGAATCGTATCCTTTTCTTGAAACTGTTGGAGGCTCAGATGTTGAAATACCACAATGGAGATGCAATCTATAAATTTCTTTCAATAACTAAGATTCATGACTATGATGATCTCAACACACTCTTTTTCCAAGTGCTTGCACGTGACATGGGCAGCCGCACACACTCCATTATGCGTGATTTTGCTTACGTTCCCTATCTTAACAGTTCTCTTTTCGAGGTGACAGATTTGGAAAGTAAAACAATTAAGATAAACAGCCTTTCACAACGTACGGTACTTCCTGTCTTGGCGAGTAGCGTATTACGAAATAAAAAACGCAATCTACAAGTCAACGCATTACCCACCCTGCAATATTTGTTTGCTTTTCTCGACGCTTATAACTTTGCGAGCGAAGGCAGTGAAGAAGTGCAAGAAGAGGCTAAAACACTCATCAATGCTTCTGTTTTAGGGCTTATATTCGAGAAAATAAATGGTCACAAGGATGGTTC
>NZ_JACOOB010000060.1:0-1419 GCF_014287315.1 Bacteroides sp. NSJ-39
GGGTCAGTAGAAATTTAGTGGGGATTATTTTTTATACTCGTGAAGTATTGCTTACTTCGCATTATGAAAAACGATTATTTGACCATGCTAGCCAGCCTCGTGTTGCCGGCGCAGATATTAGATTACTTTCTTATCTCTGGAGTCGAACAAACCTCTCAAGAGATTCATATCAGTCTGGATGAAAAGATGAATCCCAAGTTAAGCAATGACGTACATTTTGAATCCAAAGGTTTTATGGAAGCTGTAAATGTGACGGACTTTCCCATACGGGACCATAAGGTAATTCTCAAGATCAGACGTCGGCGTTGGACGGACTTGCGCACAGGTAAAAGTTTCAGCATTCCCATCGACCTCGACGTTGTGGCCAAGGGAACCAGATACTCCAAAGAATTTGGAGCTTTTTTAAAAGAAACGTATGGAGACATCCCCGGTGACCTGCCGTACGCTTGAGGAATTCTATCATATAGACTGTCATACATTTGAAAAACAGTACAAGGAGGTTCTCAGCGGATATCGTAATTGGGAACAGTTATCTCATGCGGATGAATGGATGCTGTTTCCTGAGAATATAGGACCGCATCTGGCAATTGACGAAACATCGCTCTCAAACGGTGAACTTTACACCTTTGTGACCAACCGCGATGCCTGCACAAGGGAGTGTTCTCTTGTAGCAGTTGTGGCAGGCACCAAATCGGAGGATGTAATAGCTGTACTTCAGCGAATTGACGAGGAAAGTCGTTATGCCGTTAAAGAAGTGACACTTGACCTTTCAGAATCCATGCGCAAGATCGTACGGACTGTATTTCCTAAAGCCGACCGTGTGATAGACCGTTTTCACATCCAGAAATTAGCTTGTGATGCCGTGCAGGAATTACGCATCAAACACCGTTGGGATACCATACAGCAGGCCAATGAGGAAACGGAGGAAGCTAAACAGAAGAACGAAGATTATGTCCCATACCGATATTCTAATGGTGATACCCGTAGGGAGTTGCTTATACGCTCGCGGTATTTACTTTTCAAATCAGCCGATAGATGGACAGAGAGGCAGAAACAAAGGGCGGCAATACTATTCGAAGAATACCCTGACATTAAAAAAGCATATGGCTTGTGCCATTCCCTGCGGATGATATTCTCAAAGAATACCATAAAGGATGCTGCACGTCTGGCTATGGCACGGTGGTATAATAAAGTAGAAGAAGCAGGGATGCATTCTTTTAACGTCATTGCTGCTACTTTTTATGAACACTATGATGAAATACTGAATTTCTACAACCACCGTTCTTCAAATGCAATGGCAGAATCTTTCAATGCTAAAATTAAACTATTCAGAGCAAACCTAAGAGGCGTAGCTGACAAGAGGTTCTTCCTTTTCCGCATCGCTAAACTATATGCGTATCCCCACTAAATTTCTACTGA
>NZ_JACOOB010000061.1:0-1325 GCF_014287315.1 Bacteroides sp. NSJ-39
TAGGAGCATCAAAAATGGAAGCTTTCGCTTGTTTGGGACCGATATCAGAAGGATTTACACCAAATTTACCCAACATCTTTATCAAGTATGTAGGAGTGCCGCTACCGAACCAGTAAGAACCGAACTTGCCGTCCGCAAAAGCATTCAACAAACTGAACGGATTATAGAGGTCGGGAGACGGATAAGTGAAATGGTAACCGTCATAATTCTCCTTCAACTTCAGCAAGACCTCTTCAGGAGAAATATTCAATTTCGCAGCCAATCTCTCCATATCCTCTTTCATCTGCGTTAGCATCTCATCCTCCGTTATTCCGCAAATTGCAGCGTATGGCTCATCCATGCTGATATTCTTGATATTATTCAATTCACTAAAGATACTCAACTGAGAGAACTTGGTGATACCAGTCAAAAACACATACTTCAGATAAGGATCACAAGCCTTCAAGGGACTATAGAAATTACGCATGATATTACGCAATACGCCTAGATTTTCCTTTTCATGTACCACATCGAGCAAAGGGGCATCGTATTCGTCTATAAGAACTACGACTTGCCTACCCGTCTGCTTATAAGCACGTTCTATCAGACCTTGCAACCGCTGATTGACATAAATATCTTCCTCATTTCGTCCATAGATTCTTTCACAAATTGTCAACTTACGTTCCAACTCGCTTATTAATTCATCTTTCCCGACATGCTTCGCCGTACTCATATCGAAATGGAGCACCGGATACTCTATCCACTCTTTCTCCAACCTCTCCATAGCCAACCCTTGAAACAGGTCCTTACGACCAGAGAAATAACTATGCAAAGTAGAAGTAAGCAAAGACTTACCAAAACGGCGAGGACGGCTCAGAAACACATATTTCGCAAAATGAGTCATGCGATAAACGTATTCCGTCTTATCGATATAAAGGTAATTCTTCTCACGAATTTCAGAAAAAGTCTGTATCCCTATGGGGTATAATCTTTGCAAAGTTTCCATATCAATATCTATATTTTCTTTAGAACTACTATTATTTTTCAATCATCCAGTCTCCTATCGTACAGCGTTCACTATCAAAGTTTATCGCTACTTTCACGACCGGAAGGCCACACAAAGAGAAGCGTTCAGGATAATTCTTCAGGTTGATCTGTTCCATAGCTTCACCGGCAGTCTTATCAAGCTTCAACTCCATCACATAGAGCGTGGTTTTCGTACGAAGCACCACATCCACTCGACCACGGGGAGTACGGACTTCAATATCTACATAATAATTCAGCAGACTGAATATGACATAAAAGAGTTGCTGGTAATGCCCCTCATATTTAGTATTGTCACAATA
>NZ_JACOOB010000062.1:0-1286 GCF_014287315.1 Bacteroides sp. NSJ-39
TGCAATTCCGCTTCCAGGTTGTCATGGATTTCTTTCTCCGTTATGCCGCAAATATCTACAAAACGTTCATCCATTGAAATATCCTTCAAGTTATTCAAGTCACTGAATACGCTCACCTTCCCAAACTTCGTCACCCCCGTCAGCAAAGCGAACTTGATACAGCCGTCCATCGTTTTCAAAGCCCCATAGAAAGGCTTTAAGGTATCCCGGAATTGCTTTTGCAGCTCCTCATTGCCAATTGACTGCAACATCGGCTTGTCATATTCATCCACCAAGATAACCACCCGCTGACCGGTCTTTTCATAAGCACGTTGGATAATACCGGCAAAACGTAGGGACAACGAACGTTCCGATGGTTCGGCACCATACAGCTTTTCCCAAGCGGTCAACGATTTATCTAGAATATTATCCAGACTCTCCGAAGTGTCATACTTCTCGATATTAAGGTCAAGGTGCAAAATAGGATGTTCCATCCAGTCTTTTTCAAGTTTCTCCACCGCCAAGCCTGCAAACAGTTCCTTCTTCCCTTGAAAATAGGCTTCCAAAGTAGAGATAAGCAGACTCTTTCCGAAACGTCGCGGACGACTCAGAAAGTAATAACTCCCGGTCTTTACCATTTGATACATCAAGGCTGTCTTATCTATATAGAAATAACCGTCTTGACGGATTTTCTCGAAGTTCTGGATACCAATGGGATATATCTTATTGCTCATGCTCGCTTCTTTTTTTTATGATTCTACTCTTCCACTATCCATTTCTCTATATTTCTTGTTTGCGAACTAAAGTTCACACCCACTTTAAAAAGCTTACGATTATCCGCTTCAAAAGGAAGTGCATAATGTTTATCATTTATCTGATTCAAAGCTTCTTCTGCCGTGCCATTCAGTTTAAATTCCATGACATATATGAATTTGTCCGTCTGCAGAACAAGGTCAATACGCCCTTCGCTTGTATGATATTCCACTTTGGTATAAAAGCCCACCAGCTTGAAAACGATAAAAAGGACATTTTCGTAATGCAATTCCTGCTCGCGAATCACTTCATAGCCAGTGTCCGCAAAGAAACTTTGCAAACGACGGAAAAAAGAATCGTAATCACCTGCCCGCACCTCACGGACAAACTTCTGAATCTCAAAAGGAGACTCCACCTTGTTGACATTCGCATAATAAGGAAGAAGAAAACGGACAAAGCCCTCTTCTACTTCACGATTAGGAAAGCCAAGACGATACATTCCGAATTCCTCGTCATAACCTTTAATGGTAAGATATCCGCTCTGGTAAATCACC
>NZ_JACOOB010000063.1:0-1216 GCF_014287315.1 Bacteroides sp. NSJ-39
CCGAACGGAATGTTGGACACCGCCAAGTCGAAATAATTGTTGAACGGTCTTTCGATTTTCTCAAAACCGCAGGTGCGCGTTTTCTTGCCGGGATAGAGATGCCTCAGGATTGTACCCGTGAGCAGATCCTTCTCGAAAGCCATCACATCCGCATTGGGGTTGTGCCGCAGCATGGAATCCACGAACACGCCAACACCCGCCGACGGTTCGAGCATACGGGCGGGGCGGATGCTGTAATCTGCCAGCACGTCCGCGATGGTGTCGGTTATCTCTTTGGGGGTGTAGAAAGCGGTCAGCACGGACGCTTTCAGCGAATCCACAAACCGCTTGTACTCTGTTTCGTCCTTGCTGTTCTCACGGATAAGCCTGTGCAACTCCACCGTCGGGGCGAACAGTTCGAGGTCGGATTTCGCCCACCGGACGGCATCCGTCAGTTCCTTTGCAGGGTTGAGGATACATTTCAGACCGCCGAAACCGCAGTACCTTTGAAGTATGGCACGCTCTTCGGTTGTCGCTGTCCTGTTTTCCCTGTCAAGGATGAATGCCGTCCGTATCGCCTCGATGTTGTCCCGCAGTTTCTGTTTGCGGTTAAACGCCATATTCCCCGATATAAAGGACGGTTGCCCCCGTCAGCTCCGTGTAGAGCAGGTCGTAATCGGAAGACAGGGCGAAATTGTCATCCGAGAGGTCATAGACGGAGAACACGTTGCCGACAAGCGGCAGCAGTTTCAGGACAAAGGCTTCACGCTTCTCTTCCGGCACTTCATCGGCAAACTCGTTTTCCACGACTTCGCGGAGGATGGCGTAACGGGAATAATGCAGCCCGCGCAGCAGCGTGTCCATCGCCAGTTCCTGCGCACCATCGGCGGGATAGCCTTCAAGCCGTGCCCTCTCATACGTTTCGGCGGCACGGTCGGCCCGTTCCCGTATGAAAGCGGTGTCGTCAGCCTGTTCAAACTTGTTCGTGCGGAGATAGTCCAGCAGGTACAGACCGTAATAGGAAAAGTCGGTCTGACCCTCGTTTTTCTTCTTGTTGTTCATTACTTTGGATTTAGCGGATTGATAATTAACGGGATAATCGGTTGGAAAAAGGAAGAAAAAGGCACTCGGTATCCCTCCGAGTGCCACCACTAAATCCAAAGTATGAGTGTAATCCGGTATCGAAGAACAATTCATTACTCTGAACAAGTGGCAAAGTTAATACTATTTCTTCCGT
>NZ_JACOOB010000064.1:0-1199 GCF_014287315.1 Bacteroides sp. NSJ-39
AACCTTGAAGCGAAGCTGGAGAAGGTGGAACACGCCATAAAGTCACGCACGGACGACGTGGTGGATTTCAAGCAGATGGGCATCGACCACATCTTCATAGATGAGAGCCACCAGTTCAAAAATCTGACGTTCAACACGCGCCATGACCGTGTGGCGGGACTGGGCAACAGCGAGGGAAGCCAGAAGGCACTGAACATGCTCTTTGCCATACGCACCATACAGGAGCGCACGGGCAGAGACTTGGGAGCGACCTTCCTTTCGGGTACTACCATCAGCAACTCGCTGACGGAGTTGTATCTGCTGTTCAAGTATTTGCGTCCGAAGGAGCTGGAACGGCAGGACATCCGATGTTTCGACGCTTGGGCGGCGATATTCGCCAAGAAGACGACGGATTTTGAATTTAACGTGACGAACAACGTGGTTCAAAAGGAGCGTTTCCGCTACTTCATCAAGGTGCCGGAACTTGCCGCCTTCTATAATGAAATCACGGACTACCGCACGGCAGAGGACGTGGGCGTAGATCGTCCCAACAAGAATGAGATACTGCACCACATACCGCCCACGCCGGAGCAGGAGGACTTCATACAGAAGCTGATGCAGTTCGCCAAGACTGGCGATGCCACACTTCTGGGCAGGCTGCCGCTTTCGGAAACGGAGGAAAAGGCGAAGATGCTTATCGCCACCGACTACGCCCGCAAGATGGCACTCGACATGCGCATGATAGACCCGCATTATGAAGACCACCCCGATAACAAGGCGAGCCACTGTGCCAAGATGATCGCGGAGTATTACCAAAAATACGACGCGCAGAAAGGCACGCAGTTCGTTTTCTCGGACTTGGGGACATATCAGCCGGGCGACGGGTGGAACGTCTATTCGGAAATCAAGCGCAAGCTGACGGAGGATTACGGCATACCGCCAAGCGAGGTGCGCTTCATTCAGGAGTGCAAGACCGACAAGGCTCGGAAGGCGGTGATAGACGCCATGAATGCCGGAACGGTGCGTGTTCTGTTCGGCTCCACCTCCATGCTCGGAACGGGTGTGAACGCACAGAAAAGGTGTGTGGCAATTCATCATCTCGATACGCCGTGGGTGCGACATGAAGTCGCATAGATAATTGTTAGAATGATACTTACGAGTATCAGCTTTAACCCGCTGTTCCGTCAGCGGTAGCCTACCGACCGATGCACCTTAATGCT
>NZ_JACOOB010000065.1:0-1199 GCF_014287315.1 Bacteroides sp. NSJ-39
AACCTTGAAGCGAAGCTGGAGAAGGTGGAACACGCCATAAAGTCACGCACGGACGACGTGGTGGATTTCAAGCAGATGGGCATCGACCACATCTTCATAGATGAGAGCCACCAGTTCAAGAATCTGACTTTCAACACGCGCCACGACCGTGTGGCGGGATTGGGAAACAGCGAGGGAAGCCAGAAGGCACTTAACATGCTCTTTGCCATACGCACCATACAGGAGCGCACAGGAAAAGACTTGGGTGCGACCTTCCTCTCCGGCACGACTATCAGCAACTCACTGACTGAATTGTACCTGCTGTTCAAGTACCTGCGCCCGAAGGAGCTGGAACGGCAGGACATAAGGTGTTTCGACGCTTGGGCGGCGATATTTGCCAAGAAGACGACGGATTTTGAATTTAACGTGACGAACAATGTGGTCCAGAAGGAGCGTTTCCGCTACTTCATCAAAGTGCCGGAGCTTGCCGCCTTCTATAATGAAATCACGGACTACCGCACGGCGGAGGATGTGGGCGTTGACCGTCCTGCCAAGAACGAGATACTGCACCATATACCGCCCACGCCGGAACAGGAGGACTTCATACAGAAACTGATGCAGTTCGCCAAGACGGGCGATGCCACCTTGTTGGGCAGGCTGCCGCTTTCGGAAACGGAAGAAAAGGCGAAGATGCTCATCGCCACGGACTATGCCCGGAAAATGGCACTCGACATGCGCATGATAGACCCGAATTACGAAGATCATCCCGACAACAAAGCGAGTCACTGTGCCAAGATGATCGCGGAGTATTATCAAAAATACGACGCCCAGAAAGGCACGCAGTTCGTTTTCTCTGATTTGGGGACATACCAGCCGGGCGACGGGTGGAACGTCTATTCGGAAATCAAGCGCAAACTGACGGAGGACTACGGTATACCGCCAAGCGAGGTGCGCTTCATTCAGGAGTGCAAGACCGACAAGGCGCGGAAGGCGGTGATAGACGCCATGAACGCCGGGACGGTGCGTGTGCTGTTCGGCTCTACCTCTATGCTCGGAACGGGTGTGAACGCCCAGAAACGGTGTGTGGCTATCCATCATCTCGATACGCCGTGGGTGCGACATGAAGTCGCATAGATAATTGTTAGAATGATACTTACGAGTATCAGCTTTAACCCGCTGTTCCGTCAGCGGTAGCCTACCGACCGATGCACCTTAATGCT
>NZ_JACOOB010000066.1:0-1183 GCF_014287315.1 Bacteroides sp. NSJ-39
TTACCAAGTTCTGGTAGGACTAGTCAATACTTTGACCACGGTTCTGGCTCTTGTCATCATCGATAAGGTGGGCCGCAAGAAGCTGGTTTATTACGGAGTTTCGGGCATGGTTGTTTCTCTGATTCTCATCGGCCTGTACTTCCTCTTCGGAGATTCCCTGGGAGTATCCAGCCTCTTCCTGCTTGTTTTCTTCCTGTTCTATGTATTCTGCTGTGCCGTATCCATCTGTGCCGTGGTGTTTGTACTCCTCTCGGAGATGTATCCCACCAAGGTTCGCGGACTGGCCATGTCGATAGCAGGATTCGCTCTCTGGATCGGAACGTACCTGATCGGACAGTTAACCCCCTGGATGCTCCAGAACTTTACCCCCGCCGGAACATTCTTCCTGTTCGCGCTCATGTGTGTGCCGTATATGCTCATCGTATGGAAACTAGTCCCGGAGACGACCGGGAAGTCACTGGAGGAAATTGAAAGATACTGGAACCGTTCGGAACAGTAAAAAAGATCATATTAACTTAACACTTTAAAGATATATGGATTTTAAAAAACTATCGGACCAATACAGGGATGAATTGTTGAACAATGTTCTTCCTTTTTGGCTTCAAAACTCTCAAGACAAAGAGTTTGGCGGCTATTTCACCTGTCTGGATCGTGAAGGCAAAGTATTCGATACAGACAAGTTTATCTGGCTGCAAGGGCGTGAGGTATGGATGTTCTCCATGCTTTACAATAAGGTGGAGAAACGCCAGGAATGGCTGGACTGTGCCGTTCAAGGTGGCGAATTCTTAAAGAAATACGGACATGACGGAAATTACAACTGGTACTTTTCCCTCGACCGTTCGGGTAGACCGTTGGTAGAACCGTATAACATTTTCTCCTATACTTTTGCGACAATGGCTTTCGGACAATTGAGTTTGGCAACCGGTAATCAGGAGTATGCCGATATTGCCAGAAAGACATTCGATATTATCTTGTCCAAAGTTGATAATCCTAAAGGAAAATGGAACAAGCTTCATCCTGATACACGCAATCTAAAGAATTTTGCTCTGCCGATGATTCTTTGCAATCTTGCTATGGAAATAGAGCATATTTTAGGGAAAGATTACCTAGAACAGGCTATGGATACCTGCATCCATGAAGTGATGGACGTCTTTTATCGTCCCGAACTTGGTGGAATCATTGT
>NZ_JACOOB010000067.1:0-994 GCF_014287315.1 Bacteroides sp. NSJ-39
TACTGATACCAAACTCTTATGGGAAGGTATTGTATGGCTTCATCGTCATCTGTGCAAACATTGCCAGACCTTGCACATACAACGTCCCCGTAACAAGTATCTTGATGTACGCCGTGCCTATCTTGCTTATAGCAAACTGCGTAAACGCAGGAAATCACAGACTCGTATGATTACACGAAGGTTACTTCAGTTATTGGAAAATTCAATACTGCCAACAGATAATCCAAATGATCGCCTGTCATAATATAACAGGCATTGTTCATTACATAATTGTTGGCATCATATGCAAAAGCCATTTGGTTTCCGATTATTTTCCATACAATTTTTGGCTTAGAAAAATCCTCCCAATAACTGATGCTATCTTGTGTTTCAAACCACTCGTTACTAGTTTTCTTTCGGGCTTTTATTTTTTTGCCATTAACAATATGAGTTTCTCCTGTTTGTTCTAAACGCTCTATGCCAATTGACAGAAGATAATTTTTCACCGCAGGATAACTTTCTATATCATAATGCCGCGAAGGAAATGTGGCTATAATCCACAAGTCCGCCCATTCATATTCATATCTCTTGATATCCCTGCCACGAAGAATCGGTCGTATAAGTTCAGCCGTCCGAACACGTTCATCTTCTGTTTGACAATTCGCTAGTATCTCATCACGCTTTTCGGTAGAAATGATAAAAGCATCATTGAAACCAGTTTTTATCCCATAGTTGATTTGGATGTTCCAATCCTTCAAGGGTATTCCCACAGACTCAATCTTCTGCTTGATGCTCTGTTCAATGGGAGACAATATCACCCATGGGATAGAATCTGCAAAGTTACACTTCACGCCTTGTTGCTGCACGAAATCGCTCAAATTATTCAAGCCATTCGAATCTTGTACCAAACAAGCTTGTGTGTTAAAAATATTTGCTGCTTTTTGAGATAAAAGAATATTTGCTTCTACCGTTATTGCATCGAATATTTTTATGCCTGCAAAATCTACCAACATAA
>NZ_JACOOB010000068.1:0-927 GCF_014287315.1 Bacteroides sp. NSJ-39
ATCTTGTACCAAACAAGCTTGTGTGTTAAAAATATTTGCTGCTTTTTGAGATAAAAGAATATTTGCTTCTACCGTTATTGCATCGAATATTTTTATGCCTGCAAAATCTACCAACATAATAGGATTGGTCTTGCTTGCGAAATAACCTCGCAAGGCTTCACCATACCCTGCACGCATCCATTTATTAGACGTGATATAGCAAAGAAAACCATTGGGAGTAAGCAGGTTCATACCCAACTCATAGAAGAGGCAGTAAATATCACCAGTGCGTGCATAAGTTATGTAACCCATGCATTCTAATACATCGGCACTCTTACCCATAGATTGTAACTGAATGTAAGGTGGATTGCCAATGATACAGTCAAATCCCAAGAAGTTGCCTTCGGCATCGAGTACTTCTGGAAATTCTATACGCCATTCGAATGCACCAAGATAAATTTTGTTGGAGCGTATTTCCTCAAATATATTTTCTAATGTCGCAATTTCTTTCTTTAAATCGGCAATGCGCTTGTCCGACGCTTTCTTTTCCTTTTTTGTCGGTTCAAACAGTTGAGGCGCTTGTAAGTTTGCCAACTCAGAGCGGCGTTTGTTCAATCTAACCAATCGTGCATCCCGGCGGTTGATCTCTGTTTTCAATTTCGACTTGATTTCTGTTATAAACGTTTCCAAATCCTGCTTTTCGCTTTTACTTTGGGCATTTTTATATTTAGCTACAGCTTCCTTATATTGGCTGATGCTGATACTAGACTCTCGCAGTACGGTCTGAATACTGTCTGTCAAAGCGAATCGGTGAAGCAAAGAATTTCCACATTTGATGTTAATGTCGATATTTGGTAAGGTTTCTAAATAAGTGTAATTACTTTCAGCCGTATAGTAAGCATTCTTCAACAATTCAATCCACAGTCGTAGGCGGCAAATCTTCACAGA
>NZ_JACOOB010000069.1:0-914 GCF_014287315.1 Bacteroides sp. NSJ-39
TTTATGTACTTTTTTACGGTTCATCCTAGGATCTTCTATTTGTTTACAAAGGTCAATTATGCCAATTTTCATGTTAGTTTATGTTTTAATATATCTTATAAAGATAAGAAAAACAATCGACATAAACAAATGGTAATATACTAATAAACAATAATATAACAAAGGAATAGCAAAGGAGAATATAGTAAAAATATAATGCGTCTGCCCTGTAACGCAAACCGATCCTTGACGCAGTTACGCGCCCGCGTGTGATATAATAATGTGTAGCTCTCTCGTCGTTTCCTCGCACAATCTCCCCATACATAAAAAATATGTTCTACGACATCGTTCAGTATCAATACTTTAACAATTTAATTCCAAAAAACTTCAAAAAAATAGTTTAATATATTTGGATTATATCCGAAAAGCGGGTACTTTTGCACCCGCTTTCCAAGAGAGGACAGCCTTGCAGAATTGACCTAATGACAAAGCGTAGGACCGCTTTACTTTAAGAACAAAAAAGATCCGGAAAAGTTTGGATTATAATAAATAAAGTTCTTATATTTGCAGTCCGATTCGCAAAGAGACGCGGTTTTCCGTTTGTCGTTTTCGTCCCTTCTTTCCCTTTCGCTAAGAGAGCCTGAGAAACGAACCGAAAAAGAAAAACGAAAAAAAACTTCCGAAAAGTTTGGTAGTTAAAATAAAATCCCTTACCTTTGCACCCGCTTTTGAAAACGAAGCGCAAGTTCTTTGAAATATTGATAAACAATACAAGTAGTACAAGTTAAAATAGAACCGTCAATGCTTATATAATAAATATAGGTATATAAGATAGAGTCAATAAATTGTACGGCATCCTGAACAGAGCAAGAAAATCATCTTAACAGATGAGAAAGATACTTTTACAATGAAGAGTTTGATCCTGGCTCAGGATG
>NZ_JACOOB010000070.1:0-866 GCF_014287315.1 Bacteroides sp. NSJ-39
TTCACGGCAACAGGCATGAACTCCGTTTCAAGTGTGTGCGTGATTGCTGAAATCCGGCAGGGTGACAGACGGGGCTGTTCCTTGCCGTTGTCCAGGCGGAAGAAGTCAAGCAAAGTGTTAAGCATATCCCGCATACGGTCGGAGGATTGCAGTATGTTTTGGATATACTGCCCGGACTTATCCTCACACTGTTCTTTCCGTATCAGTCCGGCATAGCCTGTTATTGCTGTCAGCGGTGTGCGCAGTTCATGGGTGATAGTATGTACCGCCTTCTTCCTTGACGTTATCAGTGCCTCGTTCCGTTGTACGGATTGTTCCAGTTGCCTTATCAAATCAGTTGTCTTGTGCTTGTATTGTTTAATGCTTTTTGCATCACGATGTATGATGATGTAGGAAATTAACAACAATAGAAGAACGAATCCCATTAAACCGCCTACTTGCATAAATGACTTTTCACGCATGGCAACTATTTCGTTTTCCCGGCTTTGCAGTTCGGTTTGTACCTTTTCTTCTATTTGGCAAATCAATTCTTGCAGTTGTCTGTTAAGTTCTGCATTACGAGCTGCAAGGCTGTCGGCTTGTTCCGACAATTGGCGATCCTGCACTTTCTGTTCGCTGATTACGTTTCTATTGACCGAATGAAGGATAGTGGTTGATACTGCTGGAGTTACTTCCTTTTTTTTGCCGAATATGCCTAAGAAACCTTTTCGTTTTGGCTTTTTGGACTGTTCCTGCACACTTTTCTGTACAATAACCGGAATTTGATTGGCTATCTTCTTGTTAATAGATTGTTGTTCATCCATTAACCGGACTATCTGGAACATCTGTCGTTCCTTATCCTCTAAAAGACTGCGCACACTATCGAT
>NZ_JACOOB010000071.1:0-866 GCF_014287315.1 Bacteroides sp. NSJ-39
TTCACGGCAACAGGCATGAACTCCGTTTCAAGTGTGTGCGTGATTGCTGAAATCCGGCAGGGTGACAGACGGGGCTGTTCCTTGCCGTTGTCCAGGCGGAAGAAGTCAAGCAAAGTGTTGAGCATATCCCGCATACGGTCGGAGGATTGCAGTATATTTTGGATATATTGCCCATTATTACCGCTATTGCATTCTTTCCGCAAAAGTTCGGTATAGCCGGTTATTGCCGTCAGTGGTGTACGCAACTCATGGGTAATAGTATATACCGCTTTCTTTCGGGAGGTTATGAGTACCTCATTTTGTTGCACGGACTGTTCCAATTGCTCGATCAAATCCGTTGTCTTGCGTTTGTATCGTTTAATGTTCTTTGCATCACGGTGTATGATGATATAGGAAATGACCAACAGCAAAAGAACAAATCCCATCAAGCCGCCTATCTGCATAAATGATTTTTTACGCATGGCTGTTATCTCGCTTTCTCTATTTTGTAAATCAGATTGCACCTTCTTTTCGATTTGGCAAATCAATCCTTGCAGTTGTCTGTTAAGTTCTGCATTACGGGCAGCAAGACTATCGGCTTGTTCTGACAATCGACGGCTCTGCGCATTCTGTTCGTTGACCATGTTTCTATTGGATGAACGGAGCGTAGTCGTTGTTGTCGTTGGCTTCGTTCCCTCTTTTTTGCCGAAGATGCTCAAGAAACCTTTTCGTTTTGGCTTTTTGGACTGTTCCTGCACACTTTTCTGCACAATAACCGGAATTTGATTGGCTATCTTCTTGTTAATAGATTGTTGTTCATCCATTAACCGGACTATCTGGAACATCTGTCGTTCCTTATCCTCTAAAAGACTGCGCACACTATCGAT
>NZ_JACOOB010000072.1:0-814 GCF_014287315.1 Bacteroides sp. NSJ-39
CGATTGTTTTTCTTATCTTTATAAGATATATTAAAACATAAACTAACATGAAAATTGGCATAATTGACCTTTGTAAACAAATAGAAGATCCTAGGATGAACCGTAAAAAAGTACATAAAATGGAAACCATTATCTATATATCCATTGCTGCTGTAATCTGTGGCGCCCAATCCTGGAATGAGATTGAGGAATTTGGCAATGCGAAAATTACTTTTTTCAAAAGTCGCATACCTGACCTGGAGTCCATCCCCAGTCATGATACTTTTAATAGATTCTTCAGTATAATAAAGCCTGAGTATTTTGAGTTGATCTTTCGTAATTGGGTAAAACAAGTCTGCCAGGAGGTGAAAGGCGTTGTAGCTATAGATGGCAAGCTCATGCGTGGTCCAAGCCAATGTGATGGAGAACATACTACGGGAAAAGAAGGATTCAAATTATGGATGGTTTCCGCCTGGTCTGCCGCTAATGGAATTTCTTTAGGTCAGGTAAAAGTAGATGATAAAAGCAATGAGATTACAGCTATTCCATTGTTAATTAACTCTTTGGAACTAAGTGGCTGTATTGTTACAATTGACGCGATGGGGTGCCAGAAAGATATAACCCAGACCATTATTGAGCATGATGCAAATTATATTATAGCTATAAAGGAGAATAAGAAAAAAAATTATCAACTGGCTAAACAAATCATTGACGATTATCAGGATAAAGATGAAATAATCAATAGAGTCACCAGGCATGTGTCGGAAAACACCGGACATGGAAGGATTGAGACAAGAACATGCACTGTAGTCAGTTATGGATCTATTATGGAGAA
>NZ_JACOOB010000073.1:0-778 GCF_014287315.1 Bacteroides sp. NSJ-39
CGCACGTTGCCCGGCCATGCGTGTGTCAGCAACGCTTTACGTGCTTCGGAACTGAACCCGCTCACGCTACACTCCAGCTCTCTGTTTGCCATATCACGGAAGAACTCTGCCAGCGGCATAATGTCTTCTTGACAGTCACGCAACGGAGGAACGGTTATCCCGAAGTCGTGCAGGCGGTACAGAAGATCCTGCCGAAAACGCTTTTCATTCACCGATACCTCCAAATCTTCATTGGTAGCAGCGATGATGCGGACATTGAAATTCCGGTCTGCCTTGTCTCCGACCGGGCGATACCGCCTCTCCTGTATGGCACGGAGCAACATCTGTTGGGTTTCCAACGCGAGGTTTCCTACCTCGTCCAGAAACAACGTGCCGCCTTCCGCCTCATGGAAATATCCTTTCTTGGCATTGTCCGCACCTGTAAATGCACCTTTGACGTGTCCGAAGAAAGCCGACGGTGCAAGCTCTTTGGAGAGTGAACCGCAGTCCACCGCCACAAATGGCTTGCCTGCACGTTTGCTCTTGTCATGCAACAGGTGGGCAATATGCTCCTTGCCCGTGCCGTTCTCACCAAATATCATCACGCTCATATCGGTGGCGGCTACCAGCCTTATGCGGTGCATGATTTTCTGAAAGGCGGAACCTTCACGGGCGAATATAGGCATACGGCGTTGTCCTGCCTGACGTTCTTTCAGTATGGAACGGATCAGGGGGACAAGTTTATCCTCCACAAGCTGTTTGGGAATATAGTCTATCGAGCCGAGTTTCATGCTTTCCA
>NZ_JACOOB010000074.1:0-778 GCF_014287315.1 Bacteroides sp. NSJ-39
CGCACGTTGCCCGGCCATGCGTGTGTCAGCAACGCTTTACGTGCTTCGGAACTGAACCCGCTCACGCTACACTCCAGCTCTCTGTTTGCCATATCACGGAAGAACTCTGCCAGCGGCATGATGTCTTCCTGACAGTCACGCAACGGAGGAACGGTTATCCCGAAGTCGTGCAGGCGGTACAGAAGATCCTGCCGAAAACGCTTTTCATTCACCGCTACTTCCAAATCTTCATTGGTAGCAGCGATGATGCGGACATTGAAATTCCGGTCTGCCTTGTCTCCGACCGGGCGATACCGCCTCTCCTGTATGGCGCGGAGCAACATCTGTTGGGTTTCCAACGCGAGGTTTCCTACCTCGTCCAGAAACAGCGTGCCGCCTTCCGCCTCATGGAAATATCCTTTCTTGGCATTGTCCGCACCTGTAAACGCTCCCTTGACGTGTCCGAAGAAAGCCGACGGTGCAAGCTCTTTGGAGAGTGAACCGCAGTCCACCGCCACAAATGGCTTGCCTGCACGTTTGCTCTTGTCATGCAACAGATGGGCAATATGCTCCTTGCCCGTGCCGTTCTCACCAAATATCATCACGCTCATGTCGGTGGCGGCTACCAGCCTTATCCGGTGCATGATTTTCTGAAAAGCGGAACCTTCACGGGCGAATACAGGCATACGGCGTTGTCCTGCCTGACGTTCTTTCAGTATGGAACGGATCAGGGGGACAAGTTTATCCTCCACAAGCTGTTTGGGAATATAGTCTATCGAGCCGAGTTTCATGCTTTCCA
>NZ_JACOOB010000075.1:0-698 GCF_014287315.1 Bacteroides sp. NSJ-39
CATTTGATGTTAATGTCGATATTTGGTAAGGTTTCTAAATAAGTGTAATTACTTTCAGCCGTATAGTAAGCATTCTTCAACAATTCAATCCACAGTCGTAGGCGGCAAATCTTCACAGAATTGGGGTTAATATCAACGCCAAATAAACAGTTCTCAATAATTTGACGCTTCTCCTTGAAAAGAGTTTCCTGCATGCGCCGACTTTCCGCATTGAGTGGGTTGTAAGCAAATAAATTACCTTCGGCATCGGTCACAATCAGCTCGTCATTTTCAATGGCAAGTTGATAGTCCGCTTTGCGGATACGCTTACCGGTAGCATCTACCAAAATACCCAATTCATATTTCAAGAGTATCAGTTCATTGAGAGCAGACACAAGAAAGTGACCCGAACCAACAGCTGGATCACACAGCCGCAAACTGTTAATTAGTTCATTAGCTTCGACTATATTGTCGATATGGTTGTATAGATCTATACGGGTGGTACAATTCCAGCCATAATAACCATTAAACTTTTGCAACACGGTCTTGGTGATTGCTTCACGGCACATGAACATAGTGATAAAGCCTGGAGTGAATACCGAACCATCCTTGTGACCATTTATTTTCTCGAATATAAGCCCTAAAACAGAAGCATTGATGAGTGTTTTAGCCTCTTCTTGCACTTCTTCACTGCCTTCGCTCGCAAAGTTATAAGCATC
>NZ_JACOOB010000076.1:0-698 GCF_014287315.1 Bacteroides sp. NSJ-39
CATTTGATGTTAATGTCGATATTTGGTAAGGTTTCTAAATAAGTGTAATTACTTTCAGCCGTATAGTAAGCATTCTTCAACAATTCAATCCACAGTCGTAGGCGGCAAATCTTCACAGAGTTGGGGTTAATATCAACGCCAAATAAACAGTTCTCAATGATTTGACGCTTCTCCTTGAAAAGAGTTTCCTGCATGCGGCGACTTTCCGCATTGAGTGGGTTGTAAGCAAATAAATTACCTTCGGTATCGGTAACAATCAGCTCGTCATTTTCAATGGCAAGTTGATAGTCCGCTTTGCGGATACGCTTACCGGTAGCATCTACCAAAATACCTAATTCGTATTTCAAGAGTATCAGTTCATTGAGAGCAGACACAAGAAAGTGACCCGAACCAACAGCTGGATCACACAGTCGCAAACTGTTAATTAGTTCATTAGCTTCGACTATATTGTCAATATGGTTGTATAGTTCTATACGGGTGGTACAATTCCAGCCATAATAACCATTAAACTTTTGCAACACGGTCTTGGTGATTGCTTCACGGCACATGAACATAGTGATAAAGCCTGGAGTGAATACTGAACCATCCTTGTGACCATTTATTTTCTCGAATATAAGCCCTAAAACAGAAGCATTGATGAGTGTTTTAGCCTCTTCTTGCACTTCTTCACTGCCTTCGCTCGCAAAGTTATAAGCGTC
>NZ_JACOOB010000077.1:0-697 GCF_014287315.1 Bacteroides sp. NSJ-39
ATGTTCTTCTCCTGCCTTAACTCTTCGTAGTTATTGCCGTGAACGACATGTAAACTACCATGGTATGTGTCTTTGGCTTTCCCGTCACGGCATCAGTATCCGTGAGTTGCGTCCCTCCTCTTCCGTCACCACCGCTAAAGAACCTGCATCCTCTTTCAGCCGTTTGCTTCCGGTCTGCTCTTCCCCTTCCTCCTCTCCGGATATGCTTTACGGGGTTACCATCACTTTCCCTGACGGAGTGACTGTTTCTATCAAGCAAGGCAGCTCTTTTAGCGTCAGCCGTTTTATCGACCGTTATAACAGTAAAATTCAGGAGGAAGAGTCATGTTTGGTTGAACTGACGAACAAGCTGTATCAAAAAGAACATGAACACTGTGTTGGTCGACAGGGATGGACAGACAAAGATAACCTCAGGCACCGGAAAAGGTATGCGCCGCAGATACTCAGCGAAATAAAACGGGAACTGCTCAGGATAAAGAGTAAGCCTGACTTGCTTCCCAAAAGTGAGATGGCGGGAGCGGTTGACTATATGCTCGCGCAATGGGAGGCCATTAAGGGCATCTTTACTGAAGGATATTACTACTTGGACAATAATTTGGTCGAGCGGTACAACCGATATATATCACTGTCCAGAAGAAATTCCCTTTTCTTTGGAAGCCATAAGGGGGCGGAAAGAGGTGCCTTATTTTATTCGCTG
>NZ_JACOOB010000078.1:0-661 GCF_014287315.1 Bacteroides sp. NSJ-39
CCCCCCAAAAAACGGTTTGACGGCCAAAACGGGGGTAATCTAAAATAAAAACACATGGTAAAGATACAAAAAATCTCAGAAATCGAACCTCGTTTAGGTTTTACCGAGTTCGATATGCTAAAAAAATATCGTCAAAGTTTTGCAACGAGTGAATTAGGTCGCCTCCATGCTCTGTTTCCTTTCTCGGAACTGGCCCGACAAATGCATTTGAAGTCCTCTGCTTTGGGTCGTAAAAGTTATTTTTCTCCCGAAGGTAAAATAGCCTTGATGGTCTTGAAGTCCTATACCAACTTTTCCGATGCACAACTGATTGAGCATTTAAACGGTAATATTCATTACCAGTTGTTTTGTGGTGTTCAGATTGATCCGCTTCATCCGCTAACCAATCCTAAAATCGTTAGTGCAATTCGTCAGGAACCAGCGAATCGCCTTGACGTTGAGTCCCTCCAGCTCATTCTTGCCGAGCATTGGAAACCTTATCTTGAGAACCTTCATGTCTGTATGACCGATGCCACCTGTTATGAAAGTCATCTGCGTTTTCCTACTGATACCAAACTCTTATGGGAAGGTATTGTATGGCTTCATCGTCATCTGTGCAAACATTGCCAGACCTTGCACATACAACGTCCCCGTAACAAGTATCTTGATGTACGCCGTGCCT
>NZ_JACOOB010000079.1:0-651 GCF_014287315.1 Bacteroides sp. NSJ-39
CAGGGATGTTCATGATTGCCGGTGATAGGTGATAGAGGGAAGTGCGAAAAACTTCTGTGTATATCCGCCCTGCCCGCTTCCTTCTTTTTCTCCCTCTCGCGCACACATACGCACGCATGCATTAATACAATAATGTATCCTTTCCCTTGATTCCTTTGTCCTTTTCTTCCGTTGTTGAAAAAATATGTTCTACAACATCGTTATGATTCAGCTAGTTAGCGTTTTTCTTTCAAAATACTTCAAAAAAATAGTTGAATATATTTGGATGTTATGTATAAAGTGTCTACTTTTGCACCCGCTTTGCTAGAGAGACAGAGCCTAATGATTGACATTCTGCTAAAGAGTAAGGGGTTCAGAAAATAAAAACAAAAAACTTTCAAAAAAGTTTGGAAGTTATCTGAAAAAGTCCTTATCTTTGCATCCGCTTTCGCAAAGAAAGCAGGCGCGGCGGAGCCACGTTAGTTCTTTGAAATATTGATAAACAATACAAGTAGTACAAGTTAAAATAGAACCGTCAATGCTTATATAATAAATATAGGTATATAAGATAGAGTCAATAAATTGTACGGCATCCTGAACAGAGCAAGAAAATCATCTTAACAGATGAGAAAGATACTTTTACAATGAAGAGTTTGATCCTGGCTCAGGATG
>NZ_JACOOB010000080.1:0-635 GCF_014287315.1 Bacteroides sp. NSJ-39
TTTCCCGACCTCAACCTGAAAGGGCTGGCAAGCCGGGGTATCAAGAGCGTCTATCCCTCACAGATGGATTGCGTCTGGATGTTGAAACAGAACGGCGGCGGAATTTGCGACCACGAGGTGGGAACCGGTAAGACGCTGATAATGTGCATCGCCGCGCATGAGATGAAGCGTCTGAATTTGGCACACAAGCCGATGATTATCGGGCTGAAAGCCAACGTTGCGGAGATTGCAGCCACCTATCAGGCGGCATATCCCAACGCACGTATTCTGTACGCTTCGGAGAAGGACTTTTCGACCGCCAACCGTGTGCGCTTCTTCAATAATATAAAGAACAACGACTACGATTGCGTCATCATGTCGCACGACCAGTTCGGCAAGATACCGCAGTCGCCGGAGTTGCAGCAGCGCATCCTGCAAGCGGAGCTTGACACGGTGGAGGAAAACCTCGAAGTGCTACGGCAGCAGGGAAAGAACGTGTCGCGGGCGATGCTGAAAGGATTGGAGAAGCGCAAGCACAACCTTGAAGCGAAGCTGGAGAAGGTGGAACACGCCATAAAGTCACGCACGGACGACGTGGTGGATTTCAAGCAGATGGGCATCGACCACATCTTCATAGATGAGAGCCACCAGTTCAA
>NZ_JACOOB010000081.1:0-606 GCF_014287315.1 Bacteroides sp. NSJ-39
ATTATTGCTTAATCCAAATGAATATTATAAATTTAGGAATTCTTGCTCACATTGATGCAGGAAAAACTTCCGTAACCGAGAATCTGCTGTTTGCCAGTGGAGCAACGGAAAAGTGCGGCTGTGTGGATAATGGTGACACCATAACGGACTCTATGGATATAGAGAAACGTAGAGGAATTACTGTTCGGGCTTCTACGACATCTATTATCTGGAATGGTGTGAAATGCAATATCATTGACACTCCGGGACACATGGATTTTATTGCGGAAGTGGAGCGGACATTCAAAATGCTTGATGGAGCAGTCCTCATCTTATCCGCAAAGGAAGGCATACAAGCGCAGACAAAGTTGCTGTTCAATACTTTACAGAAGCTGCAAATCCCGACAATTATATTTATCAATAAGATTGACCGAGCCGGTGTGAATTTGGAGCGTTTGTATCTGGATATAAAAGCAAATCTGTCTCAAGATGTCCTGTTTATGCAAAATGTTGTCGATGGATCGGTTTATCCGGTTTGCTCCCAAACATATATAAAGGAAGAATACAAAGAATTTGTATGCAACCATGACGACAATATATTAGAACGATATTTGGCGGATAGCGAAA
>NZ_JACOOB010000082.1:0-606 GCF_014287315.1 Bacteroides sp. NSJ-39
GTCTTTGCCATCCTGCTTTTCACCAAGTGTTTCCTGCGTATGAAACTTTAGTTTCCCCCTCTTGAAACTCCAGTTTCCTCTGCCTGAAACTTTAGTTTCCCCTGCTTGAACCTTTAGTTTCATTTGCTTGAACTTCTGGTATCCTGTGGTGAAACAACATTTTCTGTTACTTGAAACAGTCTGTTCTTGTACTCTCTTTCGGCTCTTGATGCTTGCTTTTCAGTCATAACTGCCTGTCTTCTCAGGCATTAATAGGCTATGTATTGAGTATTAACACCCTGTACATAGGTTGTTAATATCCTATATGTGAGTTATTAATATCCTATATATTGGTTCTTTATATCCTGTATTTAGGCAGTTAATATGCTGAATATCTATAGTTTATGTTTTTATCCATCATCTGCCTTCCGGTGATAGGCAGGTGATAGGTGACAGATGCGGTGATAGGTTGCGGACAACCTGTCACCATGCCTTAAATTCCGATGAACAGGGATGTTCATGATTGCCGGTGATAGGTGATAGAGGGAAGTGCGAAAAACTTCTGTGTATATCCGCCCTGCCCGCTTCCTTCTTTTTCTCCCTCTCGCGCACACATACGCACGCATG
>NZ_JACOOB010000083.1:0-529 GCF_014287315.1 Bacteroides sp. NSJ-39
AAGGAAGAAGAAAACGGACAAAGCCCTCTTCTACTTCACGATTAGGAAAGCCAAGACGATACATTCCGAATTCCTCGTCATAACCTTTAATGGTAAGATATCCGCTCTGGTAAATCACCGGAATTGGGTTGGTGGATTCAGAGTCGATGCTGTTCAGCACCTGTTCGTCCGTCTCCTCATGAGCCATCCGTTCCAAATCATAGTGATGCTTCTTCAACAAGTTAACCAGATAAGTGGGCGTGCCCGTTTCAAACCAGTAGCTGCCGAACTTCATCTTGTCAAACGTGTTCAACAGACTGAAAGGATTATAGATTCCGATGGTATTTTCCATAAAATGATAACCGTCATAACATTCTTTCAATTCTGCGCACACTTGCTCATAGCTCATCTTCTGCTTTTCTGCTAACTGATGCAATTCCGCTTCCAGGTTGTCATGGATTTCTTTCTCCGTTATGCCGCAAATATCTACAAAACGTTCATCCATTGAAATATCCTTCAAGTTATTCAAGTCACTGAATACGCTCACCTT
>NZ_JACOOB010000084.1:0-504 GCF_014287315.1 Bacteroides sp. NSJ-39
ACCACATCCACTCGACCACGGGGAGTACGGACTTCAATATCTACATAATAATTCAGCAGACTGAATATGACATAAAAGAGTTGCTGGTAATGCCCCTCATATTTAGTATTGTCACAATAAGGAACGGTAGACAAAAAAGCCTGCAAACGACGCAAGGCAGAATCCATATCACCGTTCTGAATATCATAAAAAAGATAGGCAACCATAGTGGTGGCTTCCGGGGTCTCATTGCCCACATAGTTAGGAAGAAGGCTTTCCATAAGACCCAGACGAACTTCCTTATTCGGAATATCAAGCGTATAAAGGTCCAGAATCTTATTATAATCCTTTATGGTGATATAACCGCTCTGATATAGCAAAGGAGTGATATTCGTCATGGTCTCGGTAGGAGCATCAAAAATGGAAGCTTTCGCTTGTTTGGGACCGATATCAGAAGGATTTACACCAAATTTACCCAACATCTTTATCAAGTATGTAGGAGTGCCGCTACCGAACCAGTAAGAA